>JAIRPM010000112.1 GCA_031257075.1 Spirochaetaceae bacterium | reverse complement strand
ACTTGTATCTCTACCTGAACGGATACTACCCACTACCCACGCGCCAACGAAGTTGGCGATTCCACTACCCACTACACACAAGGAGGTTACCATGTTAGGTAACGCAAAAAAAGGTTCCGTATGGGGCGGAACAAAAGTCACGGCGGCAGGGATGCCGCTTGTCAATCAAGCGGAGAGTTTGTCGAAGACAAACTCTAGAAGCAAATCACGCAGGGATGCGCGATTTGCGGCGGGGCTTAGCCTCCTCGCGCTGGTTTTCAGTCTCGGTCTTATAGGATGCGGCGGGGATGATGATGATGACCCCGGCAGCGGCAGTCTGTCTGCGCTTGTTGGCCGTTGGGGGCAAGGCGGAACCGAGCTGCTTAAGATTAACGCTGATGGCAGCGGAACATTGTCCGGGGTGCCCGGCACATGGAGTGTAAACGGGACTACCTTGACATTTTCCTATAGCGGACAGACCAGTTCGGCAACATACGCAATTAGCAGCGGCAAACTGACACTTTCAAACCCGAGCGGCGTACTTAGCGCGGTAAGCGGCTTCGCTCTTGACAAGTTAGGCGACGGTGAAGGCGGCAGCAGCTATAAACTCCCTTTGCTTGCCTCAGATGCCACTGCCGTCCAAGCGGGCGCTAAATTGACTGATATCATCGCCTACTGCAATGCCCATCCGGGGACAACGAATGATAGTATCAAGACAGGAGCACAAACGTATCAAGATAGCTGGTCGGGATACACGACTATGTGGGGTTCCGTAGGTAGGGCTATGGTAACCACAATAAATACTTGGATTGCAGGTTTAACTTAAAGAGGTCCTGTGTGCGCTCATTTCGTAGAAACAACGCGCGCACAGACTTTGAACCGGATTGCCATAGGGTTTTAGACGCTTTTTTGTTTTATGCCCGCCGGCCATTCCCTTTAGTCCGCCTCATTTTATGCCAATAATAAAATGAGGTATACTCTTTTGCCCGGTGTTGGCTATAACAAACTTCTAGGAAGCGTTTTTCTCATTATCGCGGCAAACATACAACCAATATACGCCGCGCCGGACATTCAGTATAAAACAGAAAAACGTATCGTTCAATATATGCGCTGGGAACCTTTGCCGGACGCGCTTAGTTATGAACTGCGAATTGAAAAACTTACCGGCGGGCGCTGGCAGCCGGCATTTTCTGAATTAACCGAAACCAATGAAATAAAAACAGCGCTGGAACCGGGAGAATACCGTTACCGTGTTGATGTGATAGACCTTTTAGGCAGGCGCCGGCAGCCGGCGGGCTGGGCGCGGCTTACCGTATTGCCCGCCCTTCAACCGGAATTAACTTCATTCGAGCCGGTGTCTCACAATATTCGAAACAAAAAGCCGCTAAAAGTGGGCTTCACGGGAAAACGGATAGAATTAAACGCGCAAATTTTTCTTGTTTCCGCTGACGGCATTATGATTCCGGCGGAAACAACCACGATTGGGCAGGACAAAAATAACGGGGAGGCTGTTTTTACGCCAAACACCTTAAAGATAGGCTATTATTCGCTTGTAGTACGCAATCCGGGCGGGCTGGAAGCGGCGCTGCCCACGCTTGCGATAATTGCCGGGCAAACCGGCAGCGCAAAAATGCCCGAAGCGACCCGGTTTATATTTGAAGAAGGGTATATGTTTATGCTGCCGCTCACAGGCTCGCTTGCCGGCTTCTTTAACGAGCCGTTCTATCCCGCCGGCATAACGCTTCGGTTTGCCTACCTGCCGCTGCGGGGCGCTTACGGGCGGTTCGGTGTTGAAGTTGAACCGGCATGGAACTATATGGAAAGCAAAGGTGTCTATCACAGTTCGGACTATGTAGTATACGCGCATATGTTTTCCGCGAGCATCCATTTGCTGTACCGGAAGGATTTTCTCAACGGGCATCTAGGGCTTACAGCGCGGGCGGGCGGCGGTATGAGTTTGCTCTACGATTTGCGTGTACAACAGCGCGATGACAGGAGGCAGTGGATAGTAACGTTCGACTTGTTTTCCGGCTTGGTGCCGATTTTTACCGCGTCATTGGGGTTAAGTTACATTTTTAACAATAATTTCTTTTTGGAAGCGGGGGCGGAATTCCGTATGCTTTTTGACGGCGTTCACTATCCGTCCTATGCCGCCCCATTGCTTTCTTTCGGCTTTCTTTTTTAGAATGAAGCGACAGTATGAAGTACGAAATGATACGTGAAATTTTTAATAAGTGTTCCGGCAATCAAATGAGGGATGTGTTTGTCCGCGAAATTGAATGTGATGACACCGGCGAATACCTTAAACAATTTTTGGTTGGCGGTGAAATCACCTGCGAAAAAATGCCGGACAAAAACGGCACCGTCATTTACGATGTTGTGATAGACGGCCTGCGCCAGCGTTTTTCGTTTACCGGAGCGGATTAAGCATGGCTCTTGTTACATGCGGCAACGTAAGCCTTGCCTACGAAGGCGCGGTAGTTGTCCGCGGTGTCAGTTTTTCAATAGAAGGCGGCGAACTTGTAGGCATACTTGGGGAAAACGGGTCGGGAAAAACTACCCTTATCAAAGGAATTCTGCGGCTGTTAAAGCCTGTTACCGGCAGTTTTGTATACGGCGAAGGCTTTTCCCTGCGGCAGGCGGCATACCTTCCGCAGCAAACGGCGGCGCAAAAAGACTTCCCCGCATCGGTAGAAGAAATTGTACTGTCCGGGCGCATAAGCGCTATGGGATTGCGCCCTTTTTACAACGCCAATGACAGGCAAATCGCGCTGGAAAACATAAAAAAACTTCACCTTGACGGCATAAGGCATGCCTGTTACCGCGAACTTTCCGGCGGCCAGCAAAAGAGGGCGTTATTTGCCCGCGCCCTCAGCGCCATTCCGCGCCTCCTTGTGCTTGACGAACCGGTTGGCGGGCTTGACCAGGCAATAACAAACGAAGTGTACGCGCTTATGGATACGCTCCGCCTTCAGGGGACGGCGCTTGTTATGGTAACTCATGACATCGCTTACATACTCAAAAACGCGCAAAAAATCATACACCTTTTTCCGGGCGGCTGCTGGGCCGGTTCCTCCGCCGAGTACGCCCAAACCGCTCTCTTCAAAAAATGGGGCTGTTCCGTATAGCGGGCTGTCAGGGCTGTACGCCTATCTGGATATAGAGTTGTTTTAACGATTCAAAACCGCTAAGAAGGATGCGTTCAAATTTCCCGGCCATAAACGGAAGAATGGCAAAAATCAGAACAAAGGCTACGGTGGTAGATATCGGGAAGCCTTCGCTCATCATATTGATTTGAGGAGCCGCCTTTGAGATAAGGCCGGTTGCCAGCGTTGTCAGGAACAGCGCGCCCAAAATCGGCAGGCTTATTTCCATCGCGGCAAGAAAAAGGCCGGTCAACCCGCCGGTCATCATTTTGACAACTTCCCCATGGCCGGCGGCAAGTTCCAGTACATTAAGTGACAGCACGGAATCCCGGAAACCGCGCCAAAACAAGCCTTTGAAGCCTTCCGTTTCGCCAACCAAAAACGTAAGCATCCCTACAAGGTTAAGAAATTGCCCCAGAAGCGGATTTTCCACCTGTGCCAGAGGGTCAAAGGTTTCCGAAGCGCTCCAACCCATTTGCAGCGAAAAGAATTGTCCCGCGGTAGAAAACGCCGCGAAAATAATCGTCATAAAAAAACCGGTTGTAATGCCGATAAGCGCTTCGCCGGCAAGCAACAGCGCAAAATTGAGGGTAAATCCGGTTTCAATAAGGCCGCCGGGTAATGCCTGCCATTGGGGGATGGCGGATGGAATGACGGCAAAGGAAAGAAATCCCGCAAGCGCTATTTTAGCAACTTGCGGGATAGATTCCGAAGAAAGCATAGGCGCGGTTTCTATCAATCCCAAGGCGCGTACGGCGCCAAGCAAAAAGAACGGTGCCGCGCCAAGAATTTCGTTAATCATTACCGTGCGGGCTTTCCGCGTACAAGCGGCCTACTCCAGCAACTTTTTGAATTCGTCGTGAACGAACTGTACTTTAAGCCCGATGACAATCTGCACGGATGTTTTGCTGGGGCGGATAACACCGCTTACGCCGGCGCTCTTTATTTTCTTTTCGTCAACGAGCGTGTAATCTTTCACTTCGATGCGCAGGCGCGTAGCACAGTATCCTGTGCTGGCGATATTTCCTTTACCGCCCAGCCCTTCCAGACAAGCGCGGGCAACTTCGGCGAAGTTGCCTTTGACGGTTGCTTTTTTCTCCGCTTCGGGCGTTTCGCCGTCATCGTCTTCTTCGCGTCCCGGCGTTTTCAGGTTGAATTTGGTAATCATCAGGCGGAAGGCAAAGTAATAGATAGCGCCGTAAAGCAAACCGGGAATTACGATAAGCCAGGGTTGTACGGCCATCGGCGCTTTTGCGCTCAACAAAAGGTCGATAAAGCCGGCGCTAAAGTTAAAGCCGGCGCGTATCGGCAGCAAGGTACAGACAGCGAGAGAAATTCCTGTGAGTATCGCATGAACCAGATAGAGTACCGGCGCGAGGAACATAAATGAGAATTCAATTGGTTCGGTGATACCGACAAAGAACGCCGAGAGAGCCGCCGAAAGAAGGAGGCCGGCCGCTATTTTCTTTTTGGCCGTTTTTGCCGTGTGGTACATTGCCAGACAGGCGGCGGGGAGCCCGAACATCATTACGGGGAAGAAGCCGGTCATGTACATACCGGTTTGGCCTTGCACGCCGCCGCCGCTCCAGAATTTGCCGAGGTCGTTTATACCGGCGACATCAAACCAGAAGACGCTGTTAAGCGCGTGGTGGAGGCCGACAGGAATGAGAATACGGTTCAAGAAGCCGTAGATTCCCGCGCCGAGGGCTCCGGTAGACACTATCATTTCGCCAAAGCTTACAAGCCCGTTGAAAACAACCGGCCATACAAAAGCGAGAATGAGCGTTACGATGAGCGTTACGCCCGCCGTAACAATGGCAACACAGCGCCTGCCGCTAAAGAACGCAAGCGCGTCCGGCAAACTCGTCTTGTGGAACTTGTTGTAACACGAAGCGCCGATAAGCCCGCTGATAATACCGATAAACTGGTTGTTCAGTTTGCCGAAAGCGGCGGGCGCGTCACTGTGCGTGAACATCGTGTACGATGCCGGCGAAAGCAAGGTCTGAATCATAAGCCACGAGATGAGCGCGGCAAGCGCCGCCGTCCCTTCGCCGTCTTCGCTCATGCCGACACCAACGCCTATAGCGAACAGAATCGGCATGTTGTCGATAATTGCGCCGCCTGCTTTGAGCAGGAATGCCGCAATCACATTGTTTGACCCCCAGCCAGACGGGTCAATCCAGTACCCGATTCCCATCAGTATTGCCGCAACCGGCAAACACGCGACGGGAAGCATCAAACTTTTTCCTAGTCTTTGTAAATACTTCATCATTTCGATTTTCCTCCGGCGCAGAGTATAAAAGAGTTTTACAAAAAATGCTATAGGGAAGCAGCCGTTAAGAAGCGCCTCTAGAAGCACTAATTAAATCCAATCGAGGATTTAATCGGCATTGCCCTATGTACGGGTAAAAGGCTTGCCGTTGTTTTGAGGGCAGGATATGCTGAATACATGGATTGTTGAGGCTGCGATGAAGGACAAACCTCTATCCAAATCAAATTCAAGTTGAGGCTGGGGAAAGCAACAATGCGGTATGACGAAATACCCAAAATCCGCGACATGATTTTGGAAACGGTCGGCAGCGAATGTGAAAAAATCATTCTCTTTGGCTCCTATGCCTACGGAACACCCCGCGAAGAAAGCGACATCGACATCTATGTCATCCTCAAAGACGGCACGAAGAACCCCATCTTGTGGATGCAGGATATTCAGCACTGTTTTGGCAGGCACAAGTACAGCGAAGATGTTGATGTGCTTGCAAATTACAAATCACGGTTTGATTATCGCAGCACCGGCGGGCCAACCCTTGAACGAACTGTTGATAAAAAAGGAGTTGTGTTATATGCCAGAAATTAATTTAATAAAAGAATGGCTGCGTTATGCCAATAATGATTTAATTACTGCCCAACATATGTTTGAGGATGTGTATCCCAAACAAACGGAAATGTCCGCCTATCACTGCCAGCAATGCACGGAAAAAGGCGCAAAAATTGGCATCCTTGCCAATTTTTGC
>JAIRPM010000183.1 GCA_031257075.1 Spirochaetaceae bacterium | reverse complement strand
TTTAGGCAGACGCGCCGCTCGTTTAGGCAGACGCGCCGCTCGTTTAGGCAGACGCGCCGCTCGTTTAGGCAGACGCGCCACACATTTAGGCAGACGCGCCGCTCGTTTAGGCAGACGCGCCGGCGCGGGGGCGCGGCGGGTTTACAAAGAAGAGAGGTTTCTGGTACGCTGTGGTATCATTTTTTGGAGGAATTATATGAAAAAAATTCTTATAGGCGCGCTTGCGGGCGCGTTGGCGCTGGGATTGGGCGCATGCAGCAAAAAAGAGGGCGGGCAGGCGGCGGCCAAGAAACTGACGGTTACCGTTGCCCACAATCAAACATCGCTGGAAAACCCCTATGCTTACGGCGCTAACAAATTCAAAGAAATTACCGAATCCGTATCCGGCGGAAACATCGAGGTGATTACCCACCATGGAACTCTGGGCGAAAATGAAAACGAACTGGTCGAAAAACTGGATATGGGCGCGGTCGATATTATCAATGTATCGCCCGGCTTTATGTCGGCAATAGGCGTTCCCGAAGTTGACATGCTTTCGATGCCGTACCTGTTCGACAGTTTTGAGCATTGGAACGCGGCGCTTGACGGCGAATTCGGCGAAACAATGAAAAAACTTATCGCCGAAAAAACCGGCGGGCGTTTTATCGTGCTGGGATACTGGACGGCTTCCGTGCGCGATTATTACGGCAAAAAGAAAGTGGTCAAACCGCAGGATTTGCAGGGTATGACGCTCCGCGGCCAATCGGCGCAGGTGCAGCAGGATTTCTGGAAAGCATGCGGCGCTATCCCCACCAGTATCGCATGGGGCGAACTGTATCAGGCGCTTCAACAGGGCGTTGTTGACTCGGCCGAAAACGATTATACAAACTTTATGCTGAAAGAACACCACAAAACCCCTAACGGTAAATACATAAGCGAAACCCACCATGACTTTACCACGCGCCTCTTTATGACTTCCGGCGCGTTTTGGAATAAATTGACCGATGAGCAAAAACAATGGATTACCGAAGGGGCAAACGCGGCGACAAAAGAAGAACGCGCCGTTACCGTCCGTATGGGCGAAGAATCAAAGGCAAAGGTAATCGCGGACGGCGCTGTTGTTACCGACTTTGGTGATGTTGATATCGAAGCTTTCAAAGCGCTGGCGGTGCCCATTCAGAATGCCTTTGTACAAAAAAACAATATGGTGTATTTGCTCGACATGGTACGCGCCGCAAAATCAAAGTAACCCGCGATGAATAAAGTTATCGGTATTTTGCAAAAAGCGCAAATCGCCGCGGGCGGCTTGTTTTTGACGGTGTTTCTTATCGCCGTCGTGATTCAAATCGCCTCGCGGTATATCGGCGTTTCCGTCATTTGGACGGAGGATGTGTCCCTCTATTCGTTTATATGGGCGGTGTTTATGGGCGCGGCCGCGATGGTCTGGGAACGGAGGCATTTCGCGTTCACCTCACTCAACGATGCCGTTAAATCACCCGCGTTCAAACTGGCGCTTTCGCTCGTTGTTTCGCTTGTAATTCTGCTGTTCGCCCTCTGTATGTGCGGCTACGGAATTCGCATAACCCGCCAGTTCTGGAATTACCAGTGGGTAACAATCCCCGCTTTTAAGCGCGGCCCGATCTGGTTATGCCTGCCGGTTTCCGGCGGCACAATGGCGCTTTACGCCGGCTGTTTGATAATCAACGATATCCGCGCGTTTTTCCGTCCCGCAAAAGGAGATTCATAAATGGGCGTTTTTCTTGTAATCATGTTTGTCGCGCTGATAGCGTTTGGCGTTCCTATTTCGTTTGCGCTCGGCGCGGTTTCGTTTACCGGCATCGCTTTTTTGGACGGCATACCGAATATGGTTGTGTTTACCAAAATGTTTAACGGACTCGGCAGTTTCACCCTGCTTGCTGTCCCGCTCTTTATTCTTGCCGCCAACCTGATGAATGAAGGCTCGATTTCCGACAGGCTTATCAGCGTGAGTAACGCGGTAGTGGGGCGTTTCCGCGGCGGCCTTGCCCATTCCAACATTCTCGTCTCGATGATATTTGCCGGCATCTCCGGCTCGTCTCAGGCGGATACGGCGGGCATAGGCAAAGTCCTTATCCCCGCAATGATAAAGCAAGGGTATGACAAAGAAACCTCCGTGGGCGTTACCGCCGCTTCATCCACGCTCGGTTCGATAATCCCGCCCAGTATTATCATGGTGGTGTACGCCGGCGTGGCTAACGTCAGCACCGGCGGCCTTTTCATGACGGGGATTCTGCCCGGCATCCTTTTGGGGCTGGCGCAGATGGCGATTGTTTTCTCCAAACGGAAACAATTTCCCCACGGCGAACGCCTGCCGGCAGCCGCCGTACTCCGGGAAATAGGTACGGCGCTTCCGGCGCTGATTACGCCCGTCCTGCTTATCGGCGGCATTGTGTCCGGTTTCTTTACGCCAACCGAAGCGGCGGCTGTGGCCTGCATATACGCGCTGTTTATCAGTTTCTTTTTCTACCGCAGCATTAAAGTGAAAGACCTGCCCCGCATTTTGATAGAAACGATGAAGTTGTCATCATTGTCGCTGTTCGCGCTTGCTACCGCGTGCGCTCTGGGCGAATTGCTGAGTTATTACCGCTTAAACGAAGTTGTCAAAGGCTTTTTCACCGTGATACCGGGCGGCGGCTTCGTTTTTCTGGTTGTGGTTGTCCTGTTTTTCCTTTTTGTAGGAACGTTTATGGACGCGGTGCCGGCTATTATTCTGTTTACGCCGATAGTGCTGCCGTCCGCGCTGGCGCTTGGGATAAGCCCCATCATTCTGGGACTTATCATCATTACAACATTGGCGCTCGGCCTTGTAACGCCGCCTTACGGCCTCTGTTTGCTGCTTTCGGCATCGATAGGCGGCATCACGATAGAAAAAGCGTTCAAGGGTGTGCTCCCGTACCTTTTGGTGTCGCTCGCCGTCCTGCTGATTCTGATACTCTTCCCCGATTTCTTCCTTGCGCTGCCCAAAGCGCTTTTCCCGAAGTTGTACTGAAGCAGTGCCGCTTTCCGTGTAGTTTCGCAATGAAATGAGAAACTACACGGGGAAACGCTGATGAGAGTCAATCTAATCAGCGTTTCCCCCGTTACCGTATTTGGAACGTAACCGGATACCGGTAACGGACGGCGACCGGCTCGCCGTTAGCGAATGCCGGTTTGCCGCGTTTGCCATAAAAGGCTTTGGTCGCGGCCTCACCAAAGTTATGGCCTTCCGGCGTTTCCTTCAGCACCCGCACTTGCCGGACATAACCTTCGCGGTCTACAAAAATTTCCAAATACACCTTGCCGGTAATGCCGGCCCGGAGCGCAATGGGCGGATATATTGTTGAACGGCGTATATCCATTTCGTTGAATTCCGGCAGTACGGACACTTCATTCTGCCCTAAATAGTTTTCCGCGTCCCCTTGGCTGGCCGCATCGTCCTGTTTTACTAAATCCGGGATTTCTTCCGTTTCCAAAATGTTTTCCGCAACGGCTTCGGATATATGCTGTTCTTGCAGCGGGGGAGGGGGCTCTTCAATCTGAATATCGGCAAGTTTCATAACCTGCGCCCGTTCTTCGGTATGCTGCACAACCGTTTCTACAGAAAAAACAACCAGAAACAGCAGCGCAATATGCGCCAATCCGACCAGCGCAAAAATGAGCGTGCGGGAAGGAGGTTTTTTTTCAGCCCGCTGCCTAATGTTAAGCCTATTCATCTTTTACCACAAATGATACGACACGGTATTCCAATAATTGCATAATTGAAATAACTTTGTTTACATTTTCGAAAGGCGTATTGCGGTCGGCAATAATATGAACACGGGTTGCCGGCGCGGTCCGGTACAGTTCCGCAATGGTGTTTTCAACCGTATCAATATCCGCCGCCGTACCGTCCAAAAAAACATCGCCGGTTTTATTTATCCAGATTTCCAAATTTTTCTTTTCGCTCACACGCTGTACCGCGTTCCGCGCTTCGGGATAATCAAGTTTAACTTCTTTGCGGTAATTGATAAGCGATACCAGCATAATAAAAATAAGCAGGAGAAATGCCACATCGCTCATTGCATTCATAGGAATTACCGTCATTTTTTTCCCGCGTTTAATATTCATTGGGCTGCCTCCAGCGCATCCACGGTTTCTATGCGGAATGAAAACGAATCAACACGCAGTTTCTCTGCTATTTCCACAATTGATACCACATTCTGCCATAATGCCTGCGGTGAAATTATCAGCATAAGCGCGAGGTTTGGATGTTCCGCCAATGCGTTCCGCAGACCGGTTTCCACTTCATGTATGCTTACCTGTGTATCATTAAACAATATATTTCCCGCCGCATCCAGTTGATAGCGCAGTACATCATCTTTTTTTACCATGCGTGTTGAATCTTTGGCAGGCAGATTTATCAAAAACCCCTTATTCACATTGAAGCCGGCAATAACGATAAAGTAAATTATGAGCAAAAATGCTATGTCGCTTGTCGCGCTTGATTCGGGAAAAGAGCGTTTTCTGCGGCGTTTTATTTTCATGCTTTTGAACGTACAAATTCAGTAATGATTTCTGAACAGGCTTTTTCTGTATCGGCGGCAAATTTATCTACAATATGTGTCAGCAGCGAACTTGCAACCATTGCGATAATAGCAATAATAAGCCCGAAAACGGTGGTAATAAGCGCCTCATAAATGCCGCTTGCGACGATTTGCGCGTTTACTTCGGTTGCTTCCGCTATCGATTTAAAAGCGCCTATCATGCCGCTTACCGTGCCTAAAAAGCCCGTTATCGGAGCAAGCGATCCCAGCGCCGTCAAAAAATCAAAGCCGTTTTCCATGCGCGTAATGACGGCGGCGCTTTCCGTTTCCGCGGTTTTTTCCATAATATGTTCGCCCAAATGGCTGTTATCAAGGAGCCGGCTTAAAATCGGAACTACCATGCGCCGTTCGGCACGGCTTGCCAAAATGGCTTTTGCGCCGTCAATATCTTTTTTTTTGATACATTCCAACAGAGCGCTTTCCATGTCGGAAACCCGCAGATTATGATAAAAAAGATAAATAATGCGTTCTATAGCAATACTCAATGTCGCTATCGAAAAGATAAGCAGCGGCCACATAAAAAAACCGCCCATTTGAAAAAAAGTAAATAAATTCATACTATTCCTTTTGAAACCTTCAAACCGCGCTAACTGGTAAGTATATGCGGCAGTGATTTCCATATATATTTAAGATACAGCCAATCGAGCGCTTCTTCCCAATCGCGCAAGAGCGCGCCGCTGTTGCGGTAACGGCGCATGTATTCAGGAAAAACTAATTCAGTGTAATTACCATTCCATAAAACATCTTCACCCCAGTAACGCTTTTTGGTTTCTTTATTGGTTTTGTTTTCTTGAACAATGTTTTTATATGCGGCAGGCTGCTTTTTTGTTTTATGGATTTCCGGTAGCAGCACCGGTTTCCAGTATGCGGCAAATGCATCTTTATTGTCAAATGATTTTGCGCCCTCCGCAAATTGATTGCCGGAAGCATTCATCCAGCCGACAAGCGCATCAAGCCGTTCTTCACGCCGGCGCAGTTCCTCAAGCGCCCGCCCGCCGGAAAGGCGTGTCGCGCCATGCCGTATGTTTCCCGCCGCTATATTCTCGATATCGATAGGCGTTTCAAAATGAAGCGCTGCGTTTTTGCCGCCGTCAGATATGGAATAAACCGCCGAGCCATATATATCATAATAAATTTCATTCCAGCCGTTGTAAGACGTACTTGTAAACAAAAGGCCTGTCAATGAAAAATGGCCATTGCCGTCAGGCGCGTTCCCGTATATGCGAAGGCCGGGAAAATCGCTGCTGGTAATGACAAGCGCCGCTGATTTGTCTTTTTTAAGGATAGTGGTTATGCGCGTTGCCGGATGAGATGCCTGCACGGCCTGCGCGGTTTTCTTTTCGGCAAACATGCTGCCGTCCAAAAGCCTGCCGGTGTTTTCTGCCAGCGATATGCACGATATGCCTGCGGCGGATATGTACACACAAAATATATATATACAATGCGCAAAATTCCATCCGCGCGCGGTGTTTCTTTCGGACATAAAGAGCATAGATTTTTTCATAGTAACAATGCCTTATTCTGAATCGTAAGTAATGAGCGTGGTAACGGTAACATCAGGCAGCGTCTTTTCATAGTGAAGGGCAGGCAGCCCCACTACGCCGAAAACATCAGTTACTTTTGCGCCCGCTTCCCGCAGGAGATGGATTGACGCATGCAAAGTGCCGCCGGTTGCAATAAGGTCGTCAAGCAAAAGAACGTTTTTATCAACAGGCACATCGGCGCGGTGTACTTCGATAGCCGCCGTGCCATATTCCAGCGCATAGGATTTTCCAAGCGTAACGCCGGGAAGTTTTCCCTTTTTGCGCACTAAAATCAGCGGAATGCCCATTTTAACGGCAAAAGGCGCAGCAAACACAAACCCCCGCGCTTCGATGGCGGCAACAGCGTCCACATGTTTGCCGCGGTAAATGTCAGCCATACAATCAATGCAATACTCGAATGCTTTTGGCGAAGTGAGTATACTCGTTATATCATAAAACAAAACGCCCTTTTTGGGGAAATCAGGCACTTTGCGGATATAATCATCAATATTTAACTCTTTTGGAGCCATACTATACCTCTTACATAGCCACCATATCAGATAGACTGCTATTATACTAGAGGCTTACAAAAACCGGCGGAATTTTTCATATATCTTCGGTTAAAATTTCCGTGCGGTCTTTGAAAATGGCGATAGTGTGTTCCCAATGGGCGGAAAGTTTGCCGTCGGCGGTAACAATTGTCCATTCATCATCAAGCACATTTACATCACCTGTTCCCATGTTAATCATAGGCTCAATGGCAAGCACCATTCCTTCCCGCAAGCGCGGGTTGGGGCCGCCGTGCGGGTCATTGGAAATTTGCGGGTCTTCGTGTACTTCCAGCCCTACCCCATGCCCGCAAAATTCCCTGAC
The DNA here is from genome assembly GCA_031257075.1 of Spirochaetaceae bacterium. GTDB lineage: Bacteria > Spirochaetota > Spirochaetia > Treponematales > Breznakiellaceae > JAIROZ01. The sequence goes on along the minus strand of JAIRPM010000183.1, from coordinate 2,871 downwards.
TATGCCATAACCCGCGGCTTTTGCATGCTGTTCTACCGCCCGCCCTATCGCAAAAAGCCGCGCGCCCGCCTTTGCCGCTTCAATACCTTTGTACAGGCATTCGCGGGTAATGGTATTCAGCCTGCGGGCATCCTCTGTTACTTTGCCCATTTCAAAAGTAACAGATTTGTCGCTGATAAAGCCGTTAAGGACGATGCCGCTGTCAATAGAAACAAGGTCGCCTTCCTGAATAACCCGTCTGCCCGGCACGCCATGAATTACTTCATCGTTTATCGAAATACAGAGCGCGCCCGGAAATGGATTTTTGCTGGGGCCATAACCCAAAAATGCCGGTTTACCGCCATGCTTTTTTATCCAGTTTTGCGCCCACTTATCCAATTCGAGCGTTCTGACTCCAGGGACAACAAGCGGGGCAAGTTCACGGTACATTTGCGAAAGAAGCCTGCATGAAATACGAATGCCGTCAATTTGTTTTTCGTTTTTGTAACGTATCATTTTTACTTACATTTCCTTTTTTTATATATTTGTTTTCTATATCTTCAAGAAAATTGTTTTTTACAATATCAAAAAGCATAGCAAAAGTTTTGGCAAGCATTTTTTTTGTTTCTTTGTCAAATTGAGAGAGTGAAGCAAGCATCATCCGTACATTTTTAAGCCAATCACTGGTTAAATCGGGTATTGAATTTGCGTTTGTTGACATAAGCATTTCGAACAGAGCGTTGATGAATTTTTGCCTGTGTTCATTATCCATTGATTCAAGCCAATCCATCAAAGCTTTATTAACAAAACGGCTTCCCTCGGTAATAGTATCCAGTTTGCTCACATCGGTGCGCCGCACTTCCCACAAAAACGGGTTGTGCTGAACAAAGCCGGAATTGGCGCTCCTTACCACGCAAAAATCGCGGTTTTCAAACAAAAGCCCCACAATAGAATCCTGCGGAATATACGAAATAATTTTTGATTTGATTTCTTTATATTCAGGACGGGATGCCATTTTTTGCGTAAAACCCGGCCCATCATTATTATAGATTTGAATGATGCGTTTTTTTATTTTTGAATTGCAAAAAGCGCCGGCATATACCGCAAGATTGCCGCCTTTTGAATGGCCGCCGGCATTGAAATTGCCTTTGATTGTTTTGCTCACTGTTTCAATATAATTGAGCGCCTCTAACTGCGCGGGAATTGCATCCGTAAATATCATATTAAAATCTTCTTTCCAGCCAATAATTGAATTGTCGGTGCCTCTGAACGCAAGATAGGCCGGGAATCCTTCCTCCGGCAAAAAAGTACAAGCGGCAAATTGAATTTGAGTATGTATATCTATGTGATTTATGTACGCCGCGATTTTTATGTCCTGATACCGCACGCTTTCACGCACCGCAAGCAGAAGACGGTACTGCGCGTCTTTGAAAAAATGATACATATTCATTTTTTGAGGATTTTTTTTTATTGCCGCAAAGAGCCTGTCTGCCGCGTTGCGCAGGCTGACGCTTCCGTCCGTGCCGGGCGGCGGAACGATGCCGTCAAAAGGGCAGTATGCCAAAAGCGATAGAATAATATTGTCAACCGGATTAAACGGCATTTTTTTGAATGAAAGGTCGCCGCGCCAATCAAGATAATCAAATACACAGGCCATAGCGCCAGTATACCCGATAGAGCCGCTTCGTTTTAACCGGTGGGCAGCGTATTAAGGAGGCTTAGTTCGCCGGCCTCCAAAGGGCGGCTGCGGCCTTCGGCAAGGCTGCCAAGTTCAACAGGGCCTATGCGTATGCGCCGGAGCGTTTTGGGATGGATGTGAAAATGCGAAAAAACACGGCGTATTTCGCGGTTTTTTCCTTCTATCAATGTGATGTTGATAGTTCTTTCGTCCAGTTGCCGCAAACGCGCCGCTTGGTATTTTATTCCTTCTATGGTAATGCCGCTGGAAAACTGTTCTGCCAATTCAGAGGGGATAGGCTGGACGCTCTCCACAAAGTATTCTTTTTCGATACGATTGGAAGGATGGCTTAAGCGGGCGGCAAATGCGCCGTCGTTGGTAAAAAAGATAAGCCCGGACGATAAATAATCGAGGCGGCCAACACTGTAAAGCCGTTCATGGATGGCGCGTGGCAGCAAGCCGCGGGCAAGCGGGCGGTTTTCCGGGTCGCTCTGCGAACAGAGGAATAGGGGCGGCTTGTTCAACGCCAGGTAATGAAGGGCGCTTTCCGGTTGTACCGGTTTGCTGTCAAAAAGCACCGTATCGCCGGCCTGTACCTTTGTGCCTAATGTTGTTACTATCTGCCCGTTTACCTTGATACGCCCTGCCAGTATCAATTTTTCGGCGGCGCGCCGCGAAGACACCCCTGCATGAGAGAGAAAAACCTGCAAACGGCATGTATCGTTTTCGGCCATAGGCTGTTGGCTATAAGCCTAAATCTTCGCCTATTAGTAGTACTTTGATACGGCCGGCCGGCTTGCTTAAGCGCGTTGTAACGATATAGGTACAGATAGAATCGGGCGATTTACAGTCCGCGCACGAACCTGTTTTGGCGCATGGCGTTTTGAGGGTGTCAAAACGCTGAGCATTGAGCGGGGCGGCCACTGTGCGGGCGCGTTGAATCGCGTCATCGGCGGTTTTTACCACTTTGTTCATGCCGGCAATAACGATGACCTGCCGGGGGCCGTAAATCATTGCGGCAATGCGGTTGCCCATACCGTCAATGTTTACCAATTGCCCGTCTTCACTGATAGCATTTGCGCCCGTCAAAAAGGTGCCGCAGGAAAGCGCCTCATGCTGCAGTTTGGCGCGTTCTTCGGGAGAAGACGCGCTGTCGCGGTCGATTACCGCATAGCCTTTTTCCTTTACCATGCGCTCAAGCCCGCCTAAATCTT
>JAIRPM010000116.1 GCA_031257075.1 Spirochaetaceae bacterium | reverse complement strand
GCCGTGTTCGCGTCCGGCACAGTAAACGCCGCCGGCGTGGTGCCGCGGGCGGCACCGGTTTTTAGTTTGCTTAGCATAGGCACAATATACCACATAGGGAAAGAGTTGTCAAGGAAAATAAAACGGGAATCTCGGTTTAACATAGGCTAAAAAACAGCGTCCAAACAGGATGAATGGCCGCGTATTGTTTTTTAAGCGCGCTTGTCCTGCGGTCTGCTTGATTGTATTGCCCAGAGGGAGACTCGAACTCCCATGCTGTTTAGGCACTGGTACCTGAAACCAGCGTGTCTACCAATTCCACCATCTGGGCTAAACATGCTATAATACTATAGCGGAAAGGTTTTTTGGTCAAGAGAGGCTACTGCGTTAATCAGCGTTGCCCCTTGTAGTTTCTCATTTCATTGCGAAACTACAGGGAAAGTAACCACTGATTTATTCTCGGTTGAATAAATCAGTGGTTGTCTAGGGCGCGCGAATTTTGAAAAGGATGCAAGGCGGGGTTATGAAAAAAATAATTATTGTTACAGGGGCAAGTTCAGGCATGGGTATAGAATTTGCGCGCGAATTGGCAAAACGGCCTGTGGATGAGTTGTGGCTTGTCGCGCGGCGGCTTGACCGGTTGGACCGGTTGGCAGGCGAACTGAGAGCCCTCAACTCCGGGCTGATTATTAGAACGGCGGCCACAGACATAGGGGGCAGAGTTGGCGGGCATATCATTGGTAATTTGCTGGCAAAAGCGGCGGAGAACGGCGGCCTTTTCATTGATACGCTGGTAAATAACGCCGGGTTTGGCACATACGGCCGTTTTGACACCGCTGGCCTAGACCGCCAGCTTGATGAAATCGAATTGAATGTAACGGCGCTTACGGCAATTACCGGCACGGCTCTGCCTTATATGGAACGCGGCAGCCGTATCATCAATACGGCCAGCCTTGCCGCCTTTTCCGCAATGGGCGGTTTTGCTGTTTATGCGGCAACTAAAGCCTTTGTATTAAACTTTAGTTTGGGACTTGCTGCCGAACTTGAGCAAAAAGGTATCAAGGTGATAGCCCTTTGCCCCGGCTCGGTAGATACGGAATTTTCACGGGTTGCCAGTGAGGGTGTGCGCGAAAAAGTAGCGCATGGCAAACCGCCCGCCGCTGTTGTGCGCCATTGCCTTTCATGCCTTGGACACGGTAAAAAAATTGCTATTATGTCGTTAAAATGGCGCATAAAAGCCTTTTTGCCCCGTTTTTTCGGCCGTTACTTCACCGCAAAGGTTACAATGTATACCGAAAAGCGCCCTTCCAAAAGCGATATAGAAAAATAAGCCGTTTTAATCGGCGTTGTCTTAGTATGCCGCTTGACAAACGAATTGTTTTATTATACAATTTGTGTATTCTTATTTCTTTTGGAGGAAATTATGGTGAAAATACGGTATGTAACGCAAAAAATGACTGTCCTTGTGCTGGCAGCGGCATTGGTTGTGCCTTTGCTGGGGCAAAAAAAGGCGGAAAAGACCGTTATTTTGACGGCGGCGGCGGCAAGTTTGAAAAATGTATACGAAAAAGAACTTATCCCGCGCTTTCAAAAAAAGTATCCCGCTATTACGGTAACGGGTTCCTATGACAGTTCAGGCAAACTGCAAACGCAGATTGAAAACGGGTTGGCGGCGGATGTATTTATGTCCGCCGCGGTAAAGCAGATGGACGCTCTGGTGAAAGGCGGCTATGTGGCGCGGAAAGATGTGGTAAATCTGCTGCAAAATGGGCTTGTTTTGATAAAGAGCGCGAAAGGGAAAACACAGGTTGCGGATTTTAGAAGCATAGGCAAAGCGGCTGCTATAGCCATTGGTGACCCAAAGTCGGTGCCGGCCGGTGATTATGCGCAACAGGCTCTAACCACGCTTGGGGTATGGCAAACTATTCCGCAGGAAAAGTTAAGTTATGGAACCAATGTTACAGAAGTGCTTAATTGGGTAGCCCAGGGCAGCGCCGAAGTAGGCATAGTGTACTCAACCGATGCGGCAAGTAAACCGAAAGAAATTACCGTGATAACGGTGTTGGAAAATGGCGTTTTGCGTGAGCCGGTTATTTATCCGCTCGCGCCGCTTGCTAAAAGCGCTCATCCGGCGGAAGCGCGGGAATTTATACAATTTCTACAATCAAAAGAAGCGCTGGATATTTTCCAAAAATACGGTTTTTCACCGGCCCAATAACTTAAGATGGCGCTGAAAACGGTCATTGCAGTTTCAGCGCTTATTCTACCGCCAGCAATTCAACATCAAAAATAAGTACCGAATTGGGAGGTATTGGAATGCCGGCCATGTCGCCATAGCCTAAATTGGGCGGGATGTAGAAGGTGAATTTGCTGCCCAAACTCATCAGTTGGATGCCTTCCGTCCAGCCGGCGATAACATCGCCAAGCGGAAACTGCGCCGGTTCGCCCCGTTCATAAGAACTGTCGAATACGGTACCGTCTATGAGCCGGCCTTCGTAATTAACGGTAACAAGGCTTTCCGCATCCGGTTTTGTTCCGGCGCTGTTTTTGATAACCGCATACTGTAACCCGCTTTGGGTCGTTTTAACGTTATGTTTTTTTGCGTTATCGGCAAGAAATTTTTCGGATTTAGCAAGATTTTCTTTTGCCTGTGTTTCGGTTGCCATTTCGAGTATCCCTTCAATTTTTTCTTCAGCGTCTTTTATAGGAATTTCTGAAGCGCCGGCTAATTCCGCCTCAAGCCCTTTCAAAAACTGCGCTTTGTTGTACTTTACCTTGATGCCGCCGGAAACAAGTTGATACGCGACAGCAAATCCCATAGCGTAACTCGTTTCCGCGTCAAACGAATGAGGCCCTTCGCCGCTCAAAACGCCGGTAACTTTCGCAACAGCCTCTTCAAAACTAAGCCGGGATTTTCCTCCCGTGTCTTCCATTTGGGCAAAAAAACCTTCTGAAAATTGACGTTTGTCAAAAGTTACCTCTAAATCAGAAATCTGGCCGGCTATTATCACGCCAAAGGCATAACTTGCGTCATTATCAAATGTTGTCAAAGGCCCGGCTGCAAAACATTCTAATGTTAAAAAATAAGCGGTAAAAAATAAAAAAAATCGTTTTTTCATTAAAAAACTACGTCCATCTCGGAGAAACGGCGGTTTGAAACCGGCTTTCCCAGCCAAACAGCGGACGGACAGGCACCCTGAAAAACCAGAAACTGCCGTCCGCCGCGCCGTTACTGAATTTCTACCGTGCCGCCGGCTTCGGTTACGGCTTTCTTGATTTTCTCGGCATCTTCTTTGCTAACGCCTTCTTTCAAGGGTTTGGGCGCGCCCTCAACGAGGTCTTTTGCTTCTTTCAGCCCAAGTCCGGTTGCCGCGCGCACTTCTTTTATGACGGCAATTTTCTTTGCTTCGTCAAACGCTTTGAGTACAACGGTGAATTCCGTTTTTTCCTCCGCGGCTGCCCCGTCTCCGCCTGCCGCGGAAGGCGCCGCGCCAACCGCAGCTACAGCCACCGGGGCTGCCGCCGACACGCCGAACTTTTCTTCCATAGCCTTTACCAACTCGGAAACCTCAAGCACGGTCATTGACGCTATTGCGTCTAAAATCTGTTCTGTTGTCAATGCTGCCATTATCTTCTCCTTACAATAGTTAACCCGACAGAAAAGCAGCTTGGCGGTTTCCCGCTCGTGAAGTCTGAAGGGTTTTGTCAAGCGTATAAAACGCCTTCTATACCTTAGCCGAACCGTTTTTTTTTTTCAAGAGGGGTGTTTCATCCACGGAAATCAATTTGCATCTATAAAAAATCGCAGGTTTGCCTTTGCGGCAAAAATTTTTTGCAAAAATTGATTTCTGTGCCTACTTGCCTTATCTTGAAAGCCCTGTTTGAAAACGTTAATCTGTTAAGCAGTAATTGCAAAACTATGGGGAAAATGATACGGAACCGGCGATTGTACGCTTTTCTTATAATAGGATATCTTGCGGCGGGATATGTCTCGACACCGGTGAGGGCGCAAAGCGCGGACGAAATTGCCAATTCGCTCCTTTGGCGGCAGGCGCTTGGCGGCTCTGTTCTTTCGACACCGTCCGCACAGATTCAATCGGTGTCCCTTGTTTGCGAAGGCGGTTTTGTCCGCACCTACAGCGATGCGGGCAAACAGTTATGGGAATATGCCGCCGGAGGCCGCCTGCTTCCGTTTATCGCGCGCTCAAGTACGGGAATAACACTTTTTGGCCGTACAAACGGCTATTTTTACGCGCTCAACCGCGCCGGCAGATTGTTGTGGGAAAAGCGCCTTGGCGAAGCGCTGGTGTGGTCGCCGCTTATTGGCTGGGACGGCCGTATTTTTGTCTTTTTAGGTAAACGTATCATTTGCTTTACCGCAACCGGAACACAATTGTGGGAATATGCTTTACCAGCCCAGATAAGCGCGCAGCCTGTCGCAAACACCAAAGGCGGTTTTATTGCCGTGCTAAAAAACAATACGATGCTTTTGGCCAGCCCTTTTGGTGAAATAAACCCGGTTGAACTTGCCGCCCAGCCTGCGGCGGTACTGCCGGGCAATTATCCTGATGCGCTGGTTATTTATGATGACGGTGATATCGAAACACTGAAGGACGGCTTTTCTCCTAAAAAAGTGATTCAGATACGGCAAAATGCGGAACGCGCCGCTTCTTCCGGCGGAAAAAAGCCGGCGGGTAAACAGGCCGAGATTCCGCCGGAACTTCCGGCAGGGCTTCCGGCGGAACTTCCTGCCCCGCATAAAATAGGCGGCCGGACGGTAACGGCGATTCAATATAAGGATTACGTAGCCATTTTGCTTGATACGGGAAATATAATGCTGTGGCGCTTGAGCGCGGAACAGGCGTTGTGGACCAAGCCGGCTATGCTCGGCATCAACAGGGCGCGGCTTCAGTTTGATGAACGGGGTATCTACCTTTTCTCAATGAGCGGAGCGGCGGGCTGGACAACCGAAGGCTCGCTTTTATGGAACATGCGGATTCAGGGTGCTGCGGTTCCGCCGGTGCTTTCCGATGACGGTATTCTTTTTTATGGCGCTACTAACTGGCTCCTCTATGCGTACAAGGTTGAACACCGCAGCCGTACCAAAACCGCCGGCATCAGTTTCCCCTACAATCTGCCCGATGAGGGAAATTACGGACTTGGAACGGGGGCTTCCGCCTATCAACTTTTTTTTGACGAATCCGGTGTCGATAGTGTTCTTAAACAAATAGCCAAAGCGGTAAAAAACGGCAATACCGGTACCGGCGAACCTTTTGCTGTCCGGGCGCTGCTTACGATAGCAGCCGGCGGAGATACAAACGTTCATACCGGGATAATAGAACAACTCGAAGCGCTGCGGCTTTTGGGGAGCATAGGTTCGCGGGAAACGGTACCGTTTTTGGTACACCGCCTTGCTGCCGAACAAGACCCTAATGTCAGGGCAGGTATTATCGAAGCACTAGGGCGTATCGGAGTTGACCCGAATCAAACAGTGATACCCCATTTTGACAAACTTGCCGCTCAATCGATAGGAAATAAAAACATCCGCATACTTAGTTCTCTTACCGAAGCGCTGGGACGCCTCTGCCGTTTTTCCGGACCGCCTGTAAGCGACAGCGGCATCAAAATTCTTGTTAGCATTTCAACTTCCGGCATACAGCCTTCCGCCGCGCAGGCGCAAAAAGAATTGGAAACGCTTGCCGCGACAAAATAGCCTGTTTCCAAGCTGTGTTTCTTTTCTTTTATCTGCTCCGGCTGTTTGTGGGGCCGTATGGGCAAACAAACGGCGGGTTAATCAGCGCTGCCCTCCAAAAACGGTGTCCGCGCGAGAGGCAAACCAACCCAGCAGCGCGGTAAGGCGGTTGTTGACAGACTCGCTTATTTGTTGTTTAAGCCCCGGAATCATGCCCGCTTTGACAAACGAAACCATATAAATCAAAAGATATTTTTCCGTATCAATAATGGCGGCACAGGAACACATATTATTTTTATCAATAATAGGGACAGGCCCGAGCGTAACGACAGCACTATTTTTCTGAAATATTATAAATGAATGGTCATCCGCATAGTAAGTGTACTGATAGACGTTGTCGCCAAAGGTCAAATCTTTTTGGCGTACAAAAGCCTTTATCTCAAGCGGCGGCGTTTCATACACGGGGTCATGGAGCGGATTTTTTGTTTCCGGTAAATCAATATACTCTGATTTTTCGTACAAGGTGCGCATTTTTTTACGTGAGCGTGAATAGTATTGAATTCCAGAAAGCGTACTCAGCGCGAGAATTTCATTATACAGCGCGGCGCGTTCCGTTTTGCTCCATGCGCGTCCGGCCGGCTTAGTGTAAAGGCGCAGGGATTCCACAGTAATATTAGGCATACGGGCGGCAAATTCATTCTCAAGCAGTTTTATCAGCGGTTCATAACGGGGAAGCAGCGCCAGTTCGGGTTTTTCATAATAATTGCGCGTGATGCTGCCTTTTGCGGCAAGTTCTTCCTCATAGCCAGGCGCGAGTATCTCATTCAAAGAAAATGATTGGCCGTCCGCGCCCCATACGGCTGCAAACGGTATCAGAACGGACAAAACGGCGGCGGCATTTCTTTTACGCATTATGCCATTTCCTTAGTAGCGGGCTGCGGCATAATCGACCCATCCCCCCGCCTCCACCAAATCACGCTCGAACCCCTGTAAAACAAAGGAAACAGTTTTGGTTTTTTGCCCTTTGCTAAAGATGAGTTTTCCGTTTTGCCGCGCCGCGTCCGACGTATCCACAACCAGCGATACCCGGTCTTGTTCCGCCCCGGCGGTTTCGCCGGCAAATTCTTCAAAAAGCATGTCAATATCCGCTTTAGGAAGAATACAGGCAAGCATACCGCAATTGTACATGTTTTGCCGGAAAATACGGGCGAAACTTTCGGCTATTACAATATTGATTCCGTTTACTTCAAGCGCCCATGGCGCATGCTCGCGGGAAGAGCCGCAGCCGAAATTAGCGCGGGTAACAAGCGCGCCTGCGCCGGCCAGTTTTTCAGGGCTAAAACCGCTCAGTTTTAAGTCTTCCAGCAAAAAAGGCTTTAAATCTATTTTTGCGCTTTCATTCAAATACTTAGCCGGAATAATTTCATCCGTATTGATATCATTCCTGTCAAGAAAAATTACCTTGCCACCAAATTTTTTCACCATTCCTCCTAATAAGAAGCGTCAAAAACGCCGGCAAAACTGAAGTTTTGCAACTGCCTCTATAGTATAATTTTTATCATAGATTGAATAGGCTCTTCCCCCGGCAATAAAAACCGTGTATTCTGTGAACAACAAACAGGACTTAAGGAAGCGCTGGTTAAATCCAATTGAGGATTTAATCGGCAGTGCCCTAACGTGTGGGAGGTTGTGATTTGGAAAAAAACAACGGCGGCTTTTGTAACGATGAATTTAATACGGCGCTTTCGCGTATGATAATTTCCGCGTCAGGATGGCGGGGAGTATTCGCGGCGGATGGGAATGAAGAAAGCGACACTCCTTCAATAAGCGCGGCGCATGCGGCAATTGTCTCAACGGCGGCGGCGGCATTCGCGGCTTATCTAAAGAAAACGCATTCGATGAAACAGCCTTTTGTTATAACCGGTATAGATGCCCGGCCTACAGGGATGGCGGTAGCGAAGGCGCTTATAGCGGCGCTCAAAAGGGAAGGCTGCGTTGTACAGCATACCGGTGTAATTGCCGTGCCGGAAATTATGTCTTATGCGCGTTCTCTTGGCAATTGCGCTTTTGTGTATATTTCGGCAAGTCATAACCCTATCGGGCATAACGGTATAAAATTTGGGCTTTGCGACGGCGGCGTACTCGCGCCGGAAGAAGCGGCCGCGCTTATTGCCATCTTCAAAACACTGTGTACTCATTTTAAATATACCGGTAATCCGCCGCCGGCTTATGAATTTCCCCCATCTGATAACGGGAAAATCAGCGCGGAAAAAGCGTATACCGCATTCACCAGCGAAGTGATAAGCGGCGAACATGACGGCGCAAAACAGGAGGCCGTTCTTCAGCAACTCCGCGCGGCATTCGCGCTCAGGCCGCTCGGAATAGCCGCTGATTTTAACGGATCGGCGCGCGCCGTATCTATCGACAGGGCATACTTTCAAAATCTTGGCATCCGCTTCAGCGCTATCAACGAGCGCGCCGGTCAGATAGCGCATCGCATTGTGCCGGAAGGCGAAAGCCTTGAACCATGCCGCCAATTCCTTGAAAAACTTCACACGCGGGACAGCGCGTATATTTTGGGTTATGTTCCCGATTGCGATGGCGACCGCGGGAATCTTGTTATTTGGGATGCCGTGCGCGGCGCGGCGCGCGCTCTTGAAGCACAGGAAGTTTTCGCGCTGGCCGTCTATGCCGAATTGCGTTTTTTGGCGGCACGGAATGTGGATATGAGCCGTGTTGCCGTCGCGGTCAACGACCCCACCTCAATGCGGGTTGACGAAATTGCGGGGCGTTTTGGGGCGCGAGTTGCCCGCGCCGAAGTAGGCGAGGCAAATGTTGTCGCCCTTGCGCGAAAATTACAACAGGAAGGGTGGACGGTGCGCCCTTTAGGAGAAGGGGCGGCCGGCGGCGTTATAATTCATCCGTCATGCGTCCGCGACCCTCTTGATACCATCGGTGCCCTGCTCAAACTGTTGTCGGCAGGGGAAACGTTGGAAGTCGCCCTTGTCGACATTCCGCAATGGACAACAACAGGCGCATACAGCGAAGGCGCGGTGCTCAAGATAACAACGCCGGAACACGGCCTTCTCAAAGAACGCTATCGGCGCATATTTCTGCGTGAATGGGAGGCGAAAAGAAATATGCTGCGTGAAAAATACGGTATTACCTCATGGCGTTCTTTTCGTTACAACGGCATAGAAGAGTGTGAAACCGTCGTCTTTAGTGATGCGGGACGGGGAGGGCTTAAAATTGTGTTTTATGATGAATGTGCCGCTGCGCGCGCCGCTCTCTGGATGCGCGGGTCAGGCACAGAGCCGGTATTCCGTATTATGGCTGATGTAAAAGGCGGCGATACCGCTTTTGAAACCGGGCTGCTTGATTGGCAGCGGGCTATGGTGCTTGAAGCCGACAGTCTCGATGTTGAATAGCCGGTAAAAAAAGCGGTAACATACAGGCCGTGGTGCCGTATGATACCGCTCTTACCATTCGTGTCAAAATCAATGTGCCGGTTAGATTGACACGGCGGGTGTCGACTTTGGTTTTGGGCCGCGTTTTGCGCCCGCAGCCTTTGGTTTTGGGCCTTTTTTTGCGGCTGCTTTCGGGCTTTTTTTGGAGCCGGCCTTCGCGCCTTTTTTTGAGCCCGGTTTCGGGCCTCTCCCATGACCGCTTTCAATGTCGGCGGCCTTTTTCATCTTTGCTATTTTGTTTTGCAGAGACGTTTTGCTTTTTGCTTCGGCAAGGTCATGGTCCTGCTGCAACTGAAGCCATTCGGCGGCTTTTTTGCCAAAGACTTTTTCCAGTTTAAGCGCGATTTCCGCGGAAACTTTGCGTTTCCCGTCAATAATCGATTTAAGCCCTATGGGAGTTTCTCCCATTTCAATTGCCGTAGCCCTTACCGACAGTTTGTACTGTTCAATAAGTTTGTTTAATTCCGTTCCTGGTGTTTTACCGGACGATCCTGTTCCTTTTGCCATAAAGAACTCCTTAAAATAAAAGTTTCACACCCATTATACATATATTAAATATTTTATCAAGCCACATATAATATGCAAAAGTGTGTAATATACTAGAAATTTTAGCAAGAACTCAATTCCGCAAAATCTCTATGTACGGAATATCGGTAAATTTACAGAAAAAATTTATGAAAAAGTTGAATTTTTTATGCGCCGGATATACTTTACTTTGCCAAGCGGATATTCCATATTTTTCTGTATATCGCCGCCTGAATTCCGTACAGGGGCTGCTACTAAAACCGTATCGGTTTCACGTTTGCCTACGGAAACCGGACGTACAACAATGCGCCCGCTTTCGCCGTTCATTTCGATTTCTAAAAGTTCATGCGCTTCTAATGCCTGTTTTGCTATGCTGCTTTTGCCGGCAAAATCCAAACCCCGCGCTTCAAGTTTTTCATTGTTTACTTTTACGCTCTCAAACTGGCTTAATGAAACAATAAGCCGCCTGTTTATTCGTGCTTTAAGCGCGTCTTTCTGCGTGTCAAAAAGATTTATCCCTTCCAGATTCATATACAAATTTTCCTTGTATGCTTCACCATCTTTTTTGTCTTTGTCCCATGTGTTTCCAAAAAAAGAATGTTGAACAGACATATATCCGCCGAGCGTCATGCTTTCACCGTACTGAGTAAAATGCGGTATAGCGCCGGGAATATCATCTTTCGGCAAGGCTACCGAATCGATGCCGCATTTAGCAAGCGCGCCGGTAACAAGATTTTTATTTTTTGTATTTAAAATAAGGACACCGGGCGCAGGCTGGGCAAGAATCAATTTTTTCAAAGGGGGCATATGCGCCGCAAACTGCCGTTCGGGAGAAAGCGTAACGCATAATGTATCATAAAGCGTAACCTCACCGGCGCGTTTTCCCCAGTCTTCGATAGACCATGCAAGCGAACTGTCCGGCATTCCGCCCGAAAAATCCGCAAGCATACCGGTAATACCCTGCACGGTAGCCCCGGCCTCGAGCGCGCGCAAAACAGCCGTCCGGTTAATTTCCGCGCAGATAAGCGGCGCGCCGCTTCCGGTATCAACACGGGTAACAGAACTGAAGGCAAGGAGCCGGCGTATGTCAGAAAAGTCTGTTTCAGGGTTTATAAGATACGAAAAAGTCCCGTTAAACGATATTTTTGCGGTTTTTTCTTTTGCGCCTGAATCCGCCGGCATAAACGTTCTTGTTTTTGGAGGCTGCCCCAGCGCGGAATTGAGCATATAGAGGGGTTCTTTGCATATACGCGGCAGTGATACGCAATTCAGCAGCCCTGTTTTGACCAGCGCGAATATAAAAACATCTTCTTCGATAGACAGGGTAAAATGTATGTACCGTTCCGATAAATTGCGCATTAGAAATTTTATTAGCCGTAACAATGTCTGCTCGGGATATACACGCGCTTCCTCCTGCCTGTTATTTGTTAAATGATTCAAAAAAACATACATAAAGTCCGCTACTCCCCGCAGATGATTGCCTGTCGGCAAATCATTCATGCTCTGCCGGCAACGTTCCTCCCAATAGAGTGCCGCGGAACAATATACGCGCCGTTCATACGGGCTGATGCGTGAAAACGCGGTGATTTTTTTTTCGTTAGCCTCTAAATCGTTGTCTGTTTTTCGCAGCAATTCGAGCCGGCAGAGTAAAGAGGCATAATTTTGTATACCAAAACTGCCAAAAACCGATTCAATTTCTTCGATAGATTTTTTTTTCCACAGGCCGTCCGCGCGGTAAGGCGCCTGCGCCAGTACAAACAGTTCAAGCGCCGGCGCTATAACGGCATCGGAAAAGAGGCCGGCAAAAATTCCGTTTCCCGCGTCAAACCCTTTGACGTTTCCGTATTGATGGCTTGAATTTTGAATGTCAAATACCGGTTCAGATACAGGAACAGTATATGAAGGGAAAAGATAAGAATAATTCACTATATATTTGTTGAGTATATCTGCCAAAAGCGGATTCAACGAAAACGTAATCTGTTCATTTTCGCCAATCAGCCGGAAAATCAAATAGCGTTCTTCAAGATTTTGAATTTGATTATTGATAACAATTAAATTCGCGCTGCCGGCGAGCATAGCGGCAAGTTCTTTTCTGTGCGGTTCTCCCAAAAGCGCAAGCGCGGAAAGAATCCGTATATCATTTTCATCTATAAGCGTTTCAATATTCCGGCGCACTTCATCCCGCAAAAGAAACGCCTGTAATTCCTCGGCGAGTTTTTGCTTGCTAAACGGCGTTTTGATATTACCAAGGGCGACATTCATTAAGGCAAAAAACGCGTCATCGTCAAGCGTAATTACCGCCCGTTTCCATTCATCAACACTGCGGTAGTTGTAATTCATTATAATTACCTCCTATGTTCAAATCAGCCGCGGCTTAAAGCCCGGGCCATGCTGTAGTTGCTCATTTCATTGCGACACTACAAGGGAAAATAACCCCTAATTTATTCTCGGTTGAATAAATTAGTGCTTCCCTAGTTAGTTCCGGCGGAGATGCCTTC
>JAIRPM010000084.1 GCA_031257075.1 Spirochaetaceae bacterium | reverse complement strand
ACAAAACGGCAAACAAAATGCAAACAATTTATCGTTATGATTCTGTTTACAGCCAATCTTCGGATACATCTGATTACGATATATTCAATGCATGGTTTGATTCATTGAAGTCAATGGCTGAATAAACCGCAAAGCGCAGGATTGCGCTGGAAACGGACTAACCGTGTTGTTTTCGTGCCTTTGCTATAAACATAGGCCCCGCGCCGTTACAGGTATCGGGAAGAATAATCGTGCCTGCTGCAGAATTTTCTCCGGCGCATACCGGAGGTTCCGCACATACGGCATTACCATACTTTTCGAACAAGCGCCGGATTACGCCTTCATTTTCCGCCGGATTTATCGCGCAGGTCGCGTAAACAAGCAAGCCGCCCGGTTTAAGCAAAAGAAAAGCGGCGGAAAGCAATGCCCATTGCCGCCGCGCAAGAGAGACGGGGCGGGCGGGTGTCCATGCGGCAAGGTGTTTTTCACTTGTAAACACATGGCGCTCGCTGGAACATGGAGCGTCGAGAAGAATACCGTCAAAACGGTTATGTTCGCTCTTTTTTCCCGCAAGCGCCGCCGCGTCAAAACCGCTTACCTTTACCCGGCTGCGCAGAGGCGGCGGCAGATGGCCGTCAAGCACACGGGCAAGCCTGCGCCGCCGTTCCGAAGAGAGTTCGTTTGCGACAAGGACGCAATTGGCCGGCATACGGCTCGCAATGACAAGGCTTTTTCCGCCGGGCGCGGCACACATATCCAAAACGGTTTGCGCGGTTTCCGGCAGCGCCAGTTCGCAAGCCGCCTGTACCGAAGCCGCATCAAGCAGGTAGGGATTTGAAAGATTGTGCGTGTAGGCAATCCGGCAAGGAGGGGTTTTGAGCGCCGCCTTTAGGCTATCCCAGCGTCCGCCCCAAATCGCACGGTAAAAAGTCTCGAAAGCGGTATTGCCTGCCGGTTTATTATGCGCCGGCAAGTTTTTTTTTAATGCGCGAAAGCGCAATATCGGCCGCGACAGCCAAATCCTCCGCAGTGAACGCGCTGGGAATATTGTCATCAAAAAGAATTTGAGCCTGTGTTGGAAATTCATCATCGCCCTGCCATACGATAAATGAAAAATAAAGATTGGTCATAAATTCAAAACGCCAGCCCGGCGCGCGTTCCACAGGGGCGGCATGCAGCCCGCTATTATTGGCAAAAAAGGCGTTAAAGCCGGCCGGATTCCCGCCGCCAATACGAGCAAGCCGTTTTATGCAGCGCCCTTCAAAGTTGGAAAAATAGGTTTCGCCCCAGGGAACTTCGCGGTAGGAAAGGAATTTCCCGGCACTCGGAGTATAGCGCCCTTCGCAAAGATAGCGGAGAATCAGCGCTTGTTCGGCAATATCCGCCGGGGCGGGCGGTTGTCCGCCAACCTGGTCAACCGGCATCAGAGCGAATTGCGGATACGCGGCGGCATAAGGCTCGCCCATAAGGGTAAGTTCAAAAGAGCCGTTTTTGAACGGCAGGCCGCAGCGCCGTTCTATTTCAGCGGTATCTAAACGGCTATAGATATGCGAAAAATGCTCAACTCCTGTTTCTTTCCAGTCGGCGCGTTGTTTGGGATGATTCATGCAGGTAGTCTAGCAAAAAACACAGGCTTTGTCTGTATAAGCATAGGTCCGCGCTCACGACAAACGCACGAACCTAAAACATCTCTATTTTTATCAAAAATTTATCCAAAACACCTTGTTCACGATTGCAAAAACGTAGAGTTTATGACTTAATTCGGCAAAATAGTCTTTTCTTTCGCGTTTCAGCCGTTTTGAACGATACGTTTCTGGAAAAACATTTGAGGTTTCCTGTTTGTTTTCAATGAACTAAAATATTCGTGCGTTTGTCGCGGCCCTAAAGAAGCGTATACCTTTGCAAAAACGAAGAACTATGCTAAAAAATTCCAATGTGCCCAAGATGCGGAGCGCCCTTACAGGAGAATTGCAGGTGTACTTTCTGTAAAACAGAATTTGTTACGCACCCGTTCCCGCCGGTCTTTTCAAAACATGCACAAACGCTGATTTTGGGAAGCATCCCGTCACCCGATTCAAGAAAAGAAGGTTTTTATTATATGAACTCGCGCAACCGTTTTTGGAAAGTGCTGTCCCGCGTGTACGGCGCTATGCCCATAGAAAGCATAGATGACAGAAAAAAACTTATCTTGAATAACAACCTTGCCTTGTGGGACGTACTCGCATCATGCTGGATAACGGGTGCCGGCGACCATTCAATACTTTTTCCTACGGCAAACGACCTGTCGCCGCTTATTGCCGGGTGCGCCATAAAACGCATACTCTGCACAGGGGAAAAAGCATTTTCACTGTATCAAAAACTATGCGCCCAAGCGGCCGGCATTACCGCGCTAAGGCTGCCATCTACCAGCGCCCGCAATGCGGCGTTTTCGGAGGATAGGCTGTTTGCCGTATACGCTGCTGCGCTAAACCAACCCAACACTGATTAACTCAGCGTTGGGTTGACCCCTTAGGCGGCTATGCCTAAATAGCCTTCGAGCCTACAGCCGTACTCGGTACGCAAACGGCGCAAAGCCTTTCGGGCGGTAAGCAGTACCCACGCGCTGTTTTCGCCGAATTTCCACGCTATCTCTTGCGTTGAAAGTTTGTCCTGCCCGCCAAGCCCAAAAATGTACGCCAAAACTTTGTGCTGCAATTCCGGCAGTTTTTTGAGCGCCGCATAGATGTCTTTGATGCACAGATTCCGAAAAACATCGGTCTCAACCGGCTCCATACGGTCTTGTTCCATACCGCTCCAGAATGCGGCATCGCCGTTTTCGGCAAGCGCTTCCCACGACAATACATCACATGTCAACATCATCTTATCATTACTTATAGCCATTTGTCCCTCTCCCTCTTTATATATATATTAAGATAATTACTTTGCTTCAATAAGTCAAGCGGAAAACACCGTATTTTTTGATAAACGGCATGCCCTCTTGCTATTTATGTGTAAAAAGGCTAGGCTTAAGAAAACACTGTTACAATAGTAACTTTTGGAGGATAACGTGCCTTGCGGAAGAAAACGCAAATTAAGAAAAATCGCTACTCACAAGCGAAAGAAAAAACTTAGAAAAAACCGCCACAAGAAAAAGTAGCCGTAAAAGGCGTGCTTTATCATAAAATGTGCGCTGATTAGAGCCATTTAATCAGCGTTGCTCTAGCGGCTGTCATATAACGGTATTATCCGAGCTTCCCAAGCTCGTGACGCGGGTTCGACTCCCGTCGGCCGCTCAAAGAACAGCAAACCTTTATGGTGAGGTTGCGTTGTGGCGGGTGGTTTTCTCTGTTTTGAGCGCTTCTCTAAACCGTGAAGGAAACGGCGCGGAAAAGCAAAGAGGGCTTTCCGCGCCGGGAAGCATAATGCGGAGGCGGGCGGCATGGAGCATAAGCGCGGGGAAATCCTTGCTAACAGCGCCATAGAGAGGGTCGCCGGCAATGGGGCAGCCTATATGCCGCAAATGAACGCGAAGTTGATGGGTGCGCCCTGTTTTGGGGCTAAGCGCCAACAGAGTGTAGGCGGCATTCCCGGCAAAATCCAAACACACAGGTTTAAGCGCCCGGTAGTGGGTTACGGCAAGTTTGCCGTTTGCCTGCGATACGGTAAATTTTTTGCGGTCTTTTTTGTCACGGCATATAAAGGTTTTAATGCGCCCTTCAGGTTCTTTTGGCCGCCCTTTTACAACGGCATAGTACGTTTTTTTTACAGTCCGTGACTTAAACTGGGATGCAAGAAAACGGAGCGCGTCTTCGTCGTACGCGCAGATAATAACGCCGGACGTATCTTTGTCCAGCCTATGCACAATAAAAGAACGCGCGCCGCTGGTTGGAACCCCGCCGCGCCTGTAAGCAAGGGCGTTCATAAGCGTGCCGGTAAAATTCCCCGCCGCCGGATGTACAACCATGCCCTGCGGTTTATTTACAACAATAACACGGCCGTCTTCGTAAAGCACATCAAGCGGTATATTTTCGGGAACAACAATAGAAGGCGGCGCGTCATCCCAGTTTAATTCCAGCAATTCGCCGCCGCTCAGCGTATACGATAATTTTACCTTTTTACCGTTGGAAAGCGCCGTCAAATTTCGCGTTTTAATTTGCGAACGCGATAAGATGCGTAACGTTTTCGCTATGTAGGTATCAAGGCGCGGACGGTGCGCCTCTTCAAGTTTTGCTATACACGTAATTGAAGGCATTGGTACCGCCCGCCGATAATCGCATTAAACGCCGCCGGAAGCCTTCGTATCCGCAGATGCCGCGCCTCCGCCTGCCAGAAGGCGGTTGAGGCATTTTACAAAGCCGGCGGGGTTTTTCAGTTTGACGCCTTCCACGAGCAGCGCCTGGTCGAGCAGGATGCTTGCCGTGTCTTCAATGCGCTGCGTATCGGTAACATC
>JAIRPM010000066.1 GCA_031257075.1 Spirochaetaceae bacterium | reverse complement strand
GCCAGAGTATAATTTATGAGCTGCAACATTCCGTTAAAGTACAGGGCGCTGATAAGCGGTTTCATCAAATCGCCTCCCGCATTGGAAGCCGCGCCTGCGGCGCCTTGAGCCGGTTCCGCTTCGCAGATAAAGGCAAGGGTTAAAAATAGTACCGTATCCCCCGCGACGCTTGCCGCGAAATTGCCGCCGCTCGCAAAAAACAATATGCGGCAGAACGGGTATTGCAGAGCCATTATGCCGGCAGACAAAACACGGCGCAACCGCGTCCGCGGGCGGTGGAACACATAGAATAATGTCCAAAGAGAAGCAAACCGCAGGGCGGCAAGCAGACATTCAGCGGCTATATTCGGCAAATTATGGCCTCCTCCGTATAGGGTTCAGATAAAAAATACTTAGGTCTATAGTCTTTAACGCTCCTTTATCAATATGAAACCAGCTTCGTTTATCTCCATGCTTCCCCTCCAAAGATTATTTCAGTTTAGCATAGTTTTATTTATTTCGCTCCCTAAATGCTCTTGCCCCGGCATCTTAAACTCTTATGCTTGACTCAAGTCCTAAATTGTGCATAGGATAAAACACGGAGACATTTACGCGATGACAAAACATACCGGTACCATGTATATAAATTGTTATCGCTGGCTTGTCCGCCGTAAGTTTTATCATCAATATACAGTTTTAGGTTTAACCACGCTGTTGGAGGGATGCGGACGCGTTCCTTCTCTAAATGTGAAAGGCGCTTTTTTCCCCGGCTGGCTTCTCTGTTTTGTCATTGGCCTTGCAGCGGGAATTATTATTAGGCTTGTCATTATTCGCGCCGGGCTGGAAATTTTTGGAGCGCCTTTTTTTTATGCGCTTACAGGACTTGCGGCGGCATTTCTTTCCTGGATACTTATATTTGGCTTATAGGAGGAGTGGTGCCATTAAAAAAATATACCGCTTTGTGCGCGGCGTTTGCCGTTACTGCGGCGCTTGCCGTTGTGGTATTGCTGTTGAATCGCGCCCATCCAAAAACGGATGACGCATATCTTATTGCCGATACAATAGAGATTGCGCCTGAAGTAAGCGGGCGGATAATCGAGATGAATATATCCGACAATCAGTACGTATCGGAAGGCGAGGTTCTATTCCGCATAGAGCCGGAATTCTATCAATTGATGCGTGATAAAGCAGCCGCTGCTGAAAAACAAGCGCGAAATACATACAACAGGATGCTGCCGCTTTCCGGTAGAAACGGCAGTGTGTCCGCCGAGCAAATGGATATATACATAACGGCGCTTTCCCTTGCTGAAGCCGACCTTGCGCTTGCCGAACGCGCGCTTGCTCATACGGTTGTGCAAGCGCCCTTTGACGGACTTGTATCTGGATTGCGCGGCACGGCTGGTATGCTTGCCGCTGTAGGCGTACCGGTATTTACTCTTATAGATACGCGGGAATGGTTTGTGCTGGCCAATTTCCGCGAAACTGAACTTAGCGATATACATCCAGGTTCGGAAGCTTCTGTATGGCTTATGAGCGCTCCGGACAGGCGTTTTGACGCGGAGATTGATTCCATCGCGTGGGGGGTTCAGCCTTCAGACGCTATTGTTATACTTGGTCAAATGCCGCTTACACGCCGTTCTATGGAATGGGTGCGTATTGCGCAGCGCTTTCCTGTTAAACTGCGCGTAAAAAATCCTGACCACAATTTGTTTCGCGCCGGCGCATCCGCCGTTGCCGAAATAGGGGAACGCAAGAGGTAAAAGAGGTGAATACGCGCAAATTGAAAATTGCTGTAAAGACAGATAATCTTGTTACTTTCCTTCGCAAAGAACTTGCGCCGTTTCCGGAACGCCAACGTACCTTTGTCCGTTTGCTTATAGAAGTATCCCTGCTTATGCTGATATTTGCCTCGCTTGGCTTTGAATTTTTTGAGCTTGCTGTCGTTATCGCCTTTTTAATAGGCGCAAAACCGCCGGAAGAAGGTCCGCGTCCATACCTTGTTTTGGGTTTGGCAGGAACGGCAGCCATCGGTTTTATATTCCCGTATTACGCGTTTACTTACAATTCTCCGGCGCTAAGGATAGCGGCAGGGTTCGGAGCGGCTTTCTTTTTTTTGTGGATTTCGCAGATAAGTCCGCGTCTTCGCAGCACCGGTATTATAGCCGCCGTGGTATTTGTTTTTGCGCAGAGTTTTTTTGATAAGATACCAGATGCCGAGATTATCGTCCGTTTATGTATCTATCTTTGGCGCGCGTTAATAGTGTCTCTCGTTGTGCTGGCGGCGGCTGACGCGCTGATTCTTCCTTCCAAAACAAAGCCGGTTATTGGCCCTTTGCTGGAAAAAGACGCGCTAAAAAATCCGGCATATATTGCTGCCGCTTTTAGGAGTACTCTGGCCGGGTTTATCTGCTATGTGTTTTACTGCGGCACAGCGTGGTTTGCAATACATACATGTATGATAACCTGTTTTGTTCTTGCTCTTCCCGCAAGGGAGGAAGCCCTTCACAAAAAAACGCTTCGCATTGCTGGATGCCTCGTTGGAAGCGCGTTGGCTTATGCCGCCGCCATTTTAATATTTCCACATCTGGACAGCATTGCGGGAATACTGATAATGAGCCTAATCTGCCTAGCGCCGTGCGCGTGGATTGCCGCCGGTTCGGCCAGGATAAGCTATGCCGGCTGTCAAATGGCGCTTGCATACGCATTTGCCTTGTGCAGCAATTATATGTTTTACCTGGATATGGGTGAAATAAGCGGACGCATTCTGGGAATTCTCATCGGAACTGCCGTATCAAGTATTTTATCGTCAGTTGCTTTGCCTCAAAAGCGGGCGTATGTATGAAAAGTATTTTTTTATCTTCCCGAATAAAATTCAGTATTATTTTTGCGTTTTTTGCCGCAACTGCCGCGGCTCAACAGCGTTCCGGCGCAGGAAGCGCCGGAACCGTTCCTTTCACAGATGTGAATATTGGCTGGTGGCGCGGAGCATGGGATGAAGAACTTGCAGATTATATTGCGGAAGGCATCGAGAATAATGCTGATATAGAGTTGCTGGAAATACGAATAAGACAGGCGAGAAAGCTTGAGGATGCGGCGAGGGCTTCCGGTTTTCCGCTGATTGCCGCCGGAGCCGGCTATTCGCATTTTATAAATCCATCTGAACTTGGCACGCTTACCGTAACGCCGCACTCCGGTCTTATTGCTCCTTTTTCTGTAACACTTCCAAATCCGGTGAAGAGTGCTGGAATTTTTTCTGTTCCGCTTGCGGCAAGTTGGGAAGTTGATATATTCGGCAAAAACAGAGACAAAATTAAAACGGCGCGGAAAAATGTTGAGGTTTTGAGGCATGAATTACACGGCATCTATGTTTCTTTGGCTGCTTCAATAGCGGTTATGTACCTCAATCTTGTTAAAATTGACGCTGCGCTTGAGGCGGGCGAAGAGGCCATTGCGCTGTATGACCGCCTTGTTCGCGATATAGAACAGCGCGCAGCGCAGGGCGCTTCCGCCATTATAGAATTGAACCGCGTAAAACAGGAGCGAAATGCCGCTATAATAAATTGTAACACGCTTAGGCTTACCCGCGCCACTATCTCTTCTGTTTTTTTGCAAACGATAGGCCGCGAAGAAACAGGCGTTCCGGCAGAAGTTACGAGCTATGCGAAACTCGCGTCAGCTCCGGCTATCCCTGATATACCGAATTCTTCCGTGTTTTTCCGGCCGGATGTACTTGCGGCGGGAGCAAAACTGGAAAGCGCAAACATAACAGCAAAAATTGCCCGAAAAGAATACCTGCCTGTTTTTGGTATTAGCGGCGCGCTGCTGTTCAATGCTCCGGTTGCGGCAAGCGAGAGCGGGCTGCTGTCGTTTTCCGGTTCAGGACTGATAACTTCTTTTTCGGCGGGACTCGGTATGACGCTTTTTGATGGCGGACAGAAACGTGCTGCAGAAAACATTACAAAGATAGAATCCGAAGCCGCGGCAAGAGAATACGCCAAATCTATTCGTAATGCTGCACGGGAACTTGGTGATAGTCTCCTGCGGCTGCGGACAGCAGAGTCCAATTATGAACGCGCTGCTGAAAGCATGAAACTGGAGAAGGTAATTTATTCTGAGTACCAAAAACAGCGCGCCGCGGGGCTTATTTCTTCCGATATTCTTTTACGGGCAAGAATCGCGTTTCTCATATCGGAAACAGCCTGTGCTGACGCGGATATTGACAGCAGAATCGCCATCGTCGAAGTTTATAAAAATACCGCCGGAAATATACCATCGCAATAAACCATAATCGCAAACTTCCCGTCTGCAGCTCCGGTGAGTTTTGTTACACTCTAACCATGACCGATGTTAAAACCGGCTGGACGGTTCATTTTGCATTGATGAATAAAGCCGCCGTATGGATTGAACAGATACAAGCCTGTTATGCGACGTTGCCACTTGTTTTTATATTAACCATTTAATTTTTTCTTTTTGTTTATCAGTAACTTCTATTTTTTTTCTATCGATCATTAATTTAATTATTTTTTCAATATCAGCTTTACTATATTTATTTTTCTTTAAATCTTTTTCAAAATACTGCCTTAATGTTTTTAATGTTCGTGGTCGGGGATGTTTGTTTTTAGGATCAAAATGTTCACAGACATCATTGAATTTATTTTCAACATCATC
>JAIRPM010000025.1 GCA_031257075.1 Spirochaetaceae bacterium | reverse complement strand
TTTGGCGGCCGGCCTGTGTTTCATGACCGGGGGATTAGGCGGCGCGCCATTGCCGCGCTGGGGCGGCAGGACACAGACCCGGACGGCCTTTTCCCGCTGGATACGGGAATTCGCGTTCTCGGCGCGAGTTCCGACCACCTTATCCTGGACGTAAGCGACTCGCGGCAGCCTTACAAAACCGGCGATACGGTGCCTTTTACCCTCAATTACGGGGCGCTTTTGCGGGCGTTTACGAGCGCTTATGTATGCCGGGTTTTGGATGGGGACAGCCCCCCTATTCCCTTTTAGGACAATGAAGGATATACTGTTACTACAATGTACTATTGGAATCCGGCAAACCTCGCGGTTGTGGCCTGCCCAGGCGCGGAGGCTTTTGCCGAACAGGTAACGGTCCATTTAAAGACCCATTACCGCCGTATTTTTGAAAAGGCTGCGGTGGATATGTCCAAACGTTACGCTCAGCCGGTCGAAGAAATTACGCGCCGCATTAATTTTATAAGCGAAATTGTAACGCCAAGCACTAATTTGTATCATGAAAATTTAAAGCCTCATACGCCTAAATTCAAAGTTCCTGTGCGCTTTTCTATGTTTGCCAACGGCGAATTCAAATGTGAAATTTTGAATTCTATACGGGGCAAGGATGTGTTTATTTTTCAAGATATGGAAAATCATTGCCCGCTCAAAATAAATGACGGTACGGAAACATGGAATTTTTCAGTAAATGACCATCTTATCGCGCTCTATGTTACCATAGACGCAGCGGTGCAGGCAGCGGCGGAACATATTACTGTGGTGCTGCCCACGTATCCGTATTCGCGCCAGCATAAACGCAAAGGGCGCGAAGGGCTTACTGCAAGCCGCATTGGTTATATTTTGGAAATGCTGGGCGTGAACCGTATTATTACGCTCGATATACATTCACGCGAACTGGTAAATGGATTCCATAAGGTTAAATTTGAAAACCTTCATGCAAGCCATCAAATTATAAAAGCGCTTTTTAATCTTTTGGTAACGCCCGCCGAACTTGATAACTTTGTTATAGTTTCTCCTGATACGGGCGCTGTTGACCGCAATAAATTCTACGCGACCGCGTTAAAAAAACCGCTGGCCCTGTTGTACAAAGAACGCGATTATTCCCACATAAGTAAAAATGCCGGTGATAACAATATTGCGGTAATGAAACTGCTGGGTGATGTTCATGGAAAAAATGTATTTATGGCGGATGATATGCTCGGCACCGGCGGCACTATGCTTAAAGCTATGAAATTTCTGAAAGACGAAGGCGCGGGAAAAGTAATTGCCGCGATAAGCCTGCCGCTTTTTTCAGGTGATGCCATAAAGTTTTTTGATGACGCATATAAACAAGGCTATTTTTACCGGATAATCGGAACAAATGCTGTTACGCATGGCGAATTGCTTAAACGCGAATGGTATGTAAATGTAAATATATCAAAATTATTTGCACAGGTAATTTTGCGGCTTCATCAAAAACTTTCACTCAGTTCGCTGCTTGATAACCGTGAAGTAATTATTAAATCAGTCGCCGCCAAAGAACATGCAGCCGGTTCGGAACGGCAGGGATTTTTGTTTGGAGCGCATACCCGCCCGGCACCAGAGGCTCCCCTTGAATAAAGTGGTTCCGCTTTCAAAAGAACAGTTGGAATCGATTGCGCGGCGTTTTCCCACGCCTTTTTATCTGTATGATGAAAAAGCGATTCGTGCCAATGCCCGCGCAATAAAGGCGGCGTTTGCCTGTTTCCCCGGCTTTTTTGAGCATTTTGCGGTAAAAGCGCTGCCCAATCCGGCTATACTCCAACTTCTGCGTGAAGAAGGCTTTGGCGCGGACTGTTCCAGCCTGACCGAACTTCTTCTTGCGGAAAAAGCCGGTATAACAGGCGAGGCTATAATGTTCACTTCAAATGAAACGCCCTCCGCCGAATACCGCAAGGCTGCCGCGCTTGGCGCTGTTATCAATTTGGACGATATAACGCACATTGAATTTTTGGAAAAAACACTTACGAAATTGCCGCCGCTGCTTTCTTTCCGTTACAATCCCGGCGGAAAAAAACTGGGCAATTCGATAATCGGTAATCCGCTTGAAGCAAAATACGGGCTGACCTATG
The DNA here is from genome assembly GCA_031257075.1 of Spirochaetaceae bacterium. Taxonomy (GTDB): domain Bacteria; phylum Spirochaetota; class Spirochaetia; order Treponematales; family Breznakiellaceae; genus JAIROZ01. Next base: position 12,010 of record JAIRPM010000025.1, on the reverse strand, counting down.
AACAACTTTTTGATGCATACACGCTGGCGCGGCAGAAAGGTGTGCGGCGGTTTGGTTTGCATACTATGGTTGCCTCAAATGAATTACAAATTGACTATCATATCGAAACAGCAAAACTTCTTTTTGAAACAGCCGCCGAAATTAAAAAGCGGCTCGGTATTACTCTGGAATTTATCAACCTTGGCGGCGGTTTAGGAATTCCTTATAAAGCAAACGAGCAGGCGGTCGATTATGAAATGCTTGCGTCGGGAATACAGCGTTACTATAATTCAATTCTTGTACCGGCGGGTTTGGGCAGCCTGCAAATTCGCGCCGAATGGGGGCGTATTATTACCGGGCCTTATGGGTATTTGGTCAGCCGCGCTTTGCATAAAAAAGAAATATACCGGAAATACATCGGCCTTGACGCATGTATGGCTGACCTTATGCGCCCGGCGCTCTATGGCGCGTATCATCATATTACAATTGCGGGCAAAGAACACGAAGAACCGCGTGAGATTTATGATGTGGCCGGCAGCCTCTGCGAGAATAACGATAAATTTGCGATACAACGCCATCTGCCGGCCATTCATACCGGTGAAGAAGACGGCGACCTTATTATTATCCATGATGCGGGCGCGCATGGCAGGGCTATGGGATTTAACTACAACGGCAAACTTCGTGCCGGCGAACTGCTTTTGCGCGAGAACGGCGAAATCCGGCAGATTCGCCGCAGAGAAACGCCGGAAGATTATTTTGCTACACTGATGTAAAGCAGGCGTTTCTTGCAAATGAATATTGGCAGCAGGCATGAAAGCGATTTGCACCGTGAATTAAAAAATAAGTATACGGGCTATTCAGGAAAAACGGAAATCGAAATAGAAGGTTTTGTCTGCGACGGCCTTGCGGATAACGATACCCTTATTGAAGTACAATTAAATTCTTTTGCGCCGCTCCTGCGCAAAGCAGAAAAACTTTGTGTGGCGCACCGTTTGCTTATTGTTCATCCTGTTGTTCAAAAAAAAACGATTCTTACTTTTGACAAAGATGGCAATTTGCTCCTGCGCCGCGCAAGTCCGCGTAAAGGCAGTGACTGGGATCTGTTCAAGGCGCTTGTATATGCCCCTCTTCTGCCTTTGTACAGCAACGTAAGCATTGAACTTGTCCGCGTTGAGGTTGTCGAAACGCGGATAAAGGACGGTAGAGGCTCGTGGCGCAGAAAAGGAGTGAGCCTTGCGGGAAAACGGCTTGTGAATTGCCTTGGCGCATTCCGGCTTAATGTGCCCGCCGATTATCTGCGTTTTCTGCCTTTTAACGCAGACGAAATGTGGACAAGCTGCCTGTTGGCAAAAAAAGCGGGTATACGGCCTTCGCTGGCGCAAAAGACGCTCTATGTACTGTTCCGGCTGGGACTGGTCGAAGTTGCGGGTAAAGATGGGAGAGCGCGGCTTTGGGCTTTTAGGAATTCAACCGGCAAGCCTGCCCCCAGAAGCACCGATTAAATGGATGCTTCGGCAAGCCTTTAATTGTTAAGGAATGGCGAATGCTCGATAGGATTTAATCATTGCTTCCCTAGTACGTTCCAATTTTTTGACACGTTGGGGGCAGGCTTTGCATTAGTGATTTACGCTACGGCTTCCAGAACCTGTTTGGTATGATTTCCAAGTAGGCTTGCTATAGCGTTGGCATCGCGGGCGCGGCGGAGTTCGCTGCCATCTTGCGCAAACAAAATGGCGGTAGGGGTGGAGAATACGTTCATTCTCTGCGCTTCCTCTAAACCGGCTTCCGTATCCGCATCAACCGTGTCGATGGGGATGCCAAGTTTGCCTGCCGCGTCTTTTGCGCTGGGGCAGGCAGGGCAATGCGGACGCACGAAAAGTTTCAACCGTGTACCGGTTGTGTTCGCGGTTGTTGTAGGCGCATAAGCGGCATGCTCCAGGGCGGTGGTGTTTGCTTTAGACAGCGCGCTGGTGTCCAACGCACAGCCGTTTTCATCGCAAGAACCGCTCACATCAAAGAGTTTACGCTCGCCGTATTCTTCGCGTTTGCCTTTGTTCCAATTACGAACAGAACGGTAGTAGCCTACGATTCTGCTGTAAACCTCAGCCTGAGTTCCCGTAATGTTTTCCGCTTCCTTACGGGCCAAGGCCAGATCGTTTTCGATCGCCTCTAAGTTTCTCATATATTCCCTCCACTTAGAATTTACTTTAATTATACACAATCCGGGCGGCCAACTGTCTGTTTTTCCACAATATCGGATTGTACTTACCCCTATATATAGTGTCCTTTGAAAAAAAAGTCAAGTGGGGGCGCTAGGGGCAGGGTCTACGGTATATCTATATGGTTGGCGGCTGAAGACTGGCGGTCGGTTGTAAAAGAATGGCATTTTTACGGATGTGTCAAATCCTAATAATATTTTCTTGCGCCCGTCCTATAAGCGTTGTAGTATTAGATATCAATGAAACAGTTACGGAACACGGTTTGTTTTGTAACTGCTTCTAAATTACCACTTTCTTTAATGGAGAAAAAAATGAGTGTAAAACAACAAGTTCAGAGTGTAGGGCGTTCGTTGTCGGCAATGGTTATGCCGAATCTGGGCGCATTTATCGCATGGGGGCTGATAACGGCATTGTTTATCCCGACAGGCTGGCTGCCTAACGAAAAACTCGGGTCAATGGTCGGCGACATGCTTAAATTTCTGCTGCCGCTTCTTATCGGCTATACAGGCGGCAAGATGACGGGCGGGGCTCGCGGCGCTGTAGTTGGCGCTATCGCGACTATCGGCGTTATTTTGGGCGCGTCTATTCCTATGTTTTTGGGAGCGATGATTGCCGGGCCGTTGGGTGGTTTCCTTATTAAAAAATTGGACGAAGTGCTGGATGGGCACATTCCCGCCGGCTTTGAAATGCTTGTCAATAATTTTTCGGCAGGTATTTTAGGTGCTATACTCGCCATTTTTTGCTTTCTTGGCATAGGCCCTATTGCCGAGGCTTGCACCAATGCGCTCGGCGCGGGCGTAGGCGCTCTTGTTGACCACAAACTGCTTCCTTTTGCGTCAATACTTGTGGAACCGGCAAAAATTCTCTTTTTGAACAATGCTATAAACCACGGTGTGTTTACCCCGCTCGGCGCTCAGCAGGCGCAGGAAGTAGGGAAATCGATTTATTATATGATAGAATCCAACCCCGGTCCGGGCGTGGGGCTGCTCCTTGCGTACTGTTTGGCAGGCAAAGGCAGCGCGAAATCGAGCGCGCCCGGCGCGGTTATCATTCATTTCCTGGGCGGTATTCATGAAATTTATTTCCCCTACGTTTTGATGAACCCTGTTCTCATTCTTGCAATGATGGGCGGCGGATTTACCGGCGTACTTACATTGAGCGTACTGAAAGGCGGCCTTATCGCGCCGGCATCCCCCGGTTCTATTTTTGCTGAATTGATGATGACCCCCAAAGGAGGATATTTTGCCAATATTGCCGGAATACTCGCAGGTGGCGCGGTTTCGTTCATACTGGCGTTGCTTTTGTTGAAGGCTTTTGGCAAGGATGATGCCGACTTTGAGGCGGCTCAGGCAAAAACCCGTTCCAACAAAGCAGAATCAAAAGGCCTTGAGACGCAGACATTTAACGCGGCTCAGGTGAAAAAAATTGTCTTTGCTTGCGATGCCGGTATGGGTTCCAGCGCAATGGGGGCGACCAAACTCCGCAAAAAACTAAAGGAAGCCGGTCTTGATATAAACGTAACGCATTCGCCGGTAAGCGAAACGCCGAAAGATGCCGGTATCATAATCTGCCACAAAGAACTGGCAGAACGCGCCCGTGCCGCATGCCCGTCCGCGCGCATTATTGCCATTACCGATTTTTTGAACGCGCCGGAATACGGTCAATTGATAAGCGATTTGAAAGGATAGTATAATAGCAAATATTTGAGGATGGGGAGTTTCCCCGTCCTTAATATTAAGGAGATTCACTATGAAACAAATTGAGTACGTCATAAAAGACGAAAACGGCATTCATGCCCGTCCTGCCGGAAATCTTGTAGCCAAATTGAATGAATTTAAGAGCAAGATTACCTTTAAGTGCGGAGACCGTTCTGCTGAAGGCAAAAAATTGTTCGCGTTGATGAAAATGCGTGTCAAAAAAGGCGAAACTCTTGTAGTCGAAGCTGAAGGCGAAGATGAAGATGCTGTTGTAACAGCGGCAAAAGAATTTTTGGAAGCGAATTTGTGAAACAGCGGGCAGTGGGCGCGGCAGGTTTTTGGCTTGTGTATCAATTTGTGCTGCCATCTTTGTTAAACACGCCGCTGGCAAGCGCCATCGGTAAAAGCCGCGTTTGCTGTCCGGTCTGCCTGCTAAAATGACATCACCGCGTATCCTTTACCATTTGCTTGATAACGATTCGTATGTAAGCGTTTCCGTATTGGCGCGGCTTACCGGAAGAAGCCGGCGTACTGTGTTCCGCGAATTAGAGCATATTGACGCGGCGCTCGATGAATGGGGGCTTACGCTGGAAACGAAGGCCGGCAAAGGCTTGCGTATTCAATGCGATGAATCAAAACGTACACAATTACTTGCGCGGTTTAAAAATATTTGCGAAAAAAAGCGCAGCCGCAGGGAACGGCTTGTCAGCCTTCTTGCGGAACTGCTTATGAATTCCGGGGAGATACATAAACTTTCTTACTATGCCGTGGCGCTTTCGGTAAGCGAGGCTACGGTGAGTGAAGATTTTGATGTACTCGAAAACTATCTATCACAATTTAGCATACTATTAATCAGGCGTCCCGGTTTGGGCGTATATGCCGCTGGCAGCGAGGAAAATATACGCGCCGCGCTTACAATGCGGGTTTTTCAGGATGGCAGCATCAACGATACTTTCTTTTTGGATAACACGGGTTTCCCAACACGCCCGGCGGCGCGCTTTGCGGAAGAATTGCTGGCGCAGCATTATTCAAAACTCGAATGGATGACAGAAGAATCGCTGGGACTTTTGGGTGTGTCCATAGCGGTTGCAATTGAGCGCATTATTGACGGGCATTTTGTTTCAAGCGCAAACAGCGCGCAAAACGCCTTTACTGTGCAGATGCGCTGCGCTTCTGAAATAACCCGCGCTGTGGAGATTATGTACTCGATAACCCTTCCTGCCGCCGAAACAGCGTATATTGCCGGTCTTATCGCTCAGGGCAGGGCAAAGGCGCAAAGCCCGCTGGGTGCGGCAAATGATGCCGAATATGAATATATTGAAAAACTATGCATTATTATGATTAATGCCTATGACCAAAATCTGAGCGTTCTTTTGCGGCACAATGCGGATTTGCGTGTAGGGCTTCGGGCGCACCTGCCGCCGGCTATTTCCCGCATCAAAAACCGTGTAATTCTACCTGACCCGTTTGAAGGCAATCTTTCTGTACATTACGGCGATGTATACCAAAAAGTAAAACAGGCTGTGAACGCGCTTGAAACAGAACTGGGGCTTCCTGTAAACGAAAGTGAAACATCTTTTTTTGCGCTGCATTTTTATGCCGCGGAACTTGCGATGAACGAAAAAAATGTACGGAAACGCCGGGTAAAAGCAGGCGTTGTTTGTACTGCCGGAATAGGTGCATCGCAGTTAATCGCAAGCCAACTGCGCACCCATTTTAAGGGAGAAGTTGAAATAACCGTTAGTTCATGGGATGACAGGCAAAAACTGGAAACCATGGATTTCCTTGTTTCAACAATGCCGCTTGCCGGAACAGATAAACCTGTTGTTATTACCGGCGCTATACTTTCAGACAATGATTATCGCAGCCTGCGTGAACTGATAAGCGAATCTTCTTTTACTGATATAAAACATATTTCGTACAATACCGCGCAAAACAGCCTGTATGAACGTATTAATACGATGCGTTACGGGCTTGCGTTATTGCAGTCTTTGTTAAATTCATTTGACGTATACTATGTTGACAGAGATATACGGTTCGACACGCTTGTAAAATTTTGCGCGGAAAGGTTTACGGGGACAAGCGGAGACGCGGGCATGCTGTTTGATAAATTAAGCCTGCGTGAAAAAACAGCTACACAGGTCCTGCCGGAACTCGGCATTGTTCTGCTGCATACACGCTCAAATGCGGTTAAAACCCCTGTTTTTGCGGTAATAAAGCCCACGGATGGCGGCTTTCTGGACAGGTATTTCGGGGGCGTAACGTCTTGCGCGCTTATGCTGCTGCCGGAAAACGCGCCGCCGCAAATTGCGGCCCTTATGGGAAATTTGAGCGCCTCCCTTATTGAAACGCCTGCATTTTTGGATGCGGTACGCGAAGGCAGCAAAGAAATTATACGCGCCGTTTTGGAAGCGGAAATAAACGAACTGGTGTGGCAGGATGAGGCATTATGTTAGTATTAATTTTTATAAGGGGTTTATATGTTAAAAGATGAAGGAATCGCTTTGAATTTACCAAGCGAACACAAAGATGAAGTAATTAAACGCTGCGGCAAAATGCTCGCGGACGGCGGTTATTCAACAGAACGCTACATTGAAGGAATGCTCAAGCGTGATGCGGGATTTAGCTGCGCTATAGGCAACGGCATCGCTATTCCGCATGGCGAAGTTGAGTATAAAACCGAGATACGAACTACCGGATTTGTTGTATTGACGTATCCGCAGGGAATCGATTGGAGCGGACAGAAAATTTATTTAGTAATAGGCATTGCGGCGCGCGGTGAAGAACATTTGGACATTATTGGGAATATTGTTGATTACTTTGATACAGAAGAAGATGTACAACAATTTCTTTCTATTACCGACAAAGCAAAAATCCGTGATATATTTTACGGAAAGGCGGCAAAATGAAGGCTGTACATTTTGGAGCGGGTAATATAGGGCGCGGCTTTATCGGAGAAGTCTTGTGCAAAAACGGTTTTGCTGTCGACTTTGTTGATGTAAATGATGTGCTCATCAGCGCTCTGCAAAAACGCGGTGCTTATGAAATTGAACTTGCCGGGGAGCGGTGCGAGCGTGTTTCTGTGCGCGGCGTTAACGGTATAAACAGCAAAAACAACCCGGATGCGGTGGTTTGCGCCATTGCCGGCGCAAACCTTGTTACTACAGCCATAGGGCCAAAAATTCTGCCGTTTATTGCTGAACTTATTGCAAAAGGCATCGCCGCTCGTCATACCGCCGGCTGTACCGAAGCGCTTGATATTATAGCATGTGAAAATATGATAGGGGGCAGTGTTTTTTTGCGCGGTGAAGTTCTTAAATATATATCAAAAGCAGATGAATCATTTTTTGATGCTTATATTGGGTTTCCTAATGCCGCCGTTGACCGTATTGTTCCTGTTCAAAAAAATGATGACCCGCTCTTTGTTCAGGTTGAACCGTTCAGAGAATGGGTAGTTGACGATTCCATGCGCAAGGCAAAACATATTACATTGCGTGATGTTGAATATGCCGGCGATTTACAGCCGTTTATTGAACGCAAACTTTTTTCTGTAAATACAGGGCATGCCGCCTGCGCATATTCTGGATACTATTATGGGTATAAGTTTATTGCTGAAGCGCTTGCGGACAAGCGTGTGTTGCCGCAATTACAAAACACACTTGCCGAAACGGGCAGCCTTTTAACTGCCAAATGGAATTTTAACAATAGTGAACACCAAAAATATATACAAAAAATTATTTCCCGCTTTACAAATCCGGCAATAAATGATGATATCGCGCGTGTCGCTCGTACGCCCATACGCAAATTGGGATTTGATGAGCGCTTTGTCCGGCCTATTCGTGAATTAAAAGAGCGAGGGCTTCCCTACAAAACGCTTCTTACAAACTGCGCCTTTGTTCTTTGCTACGATGCGCCCAGTGATGAAGAAAGCGTACGCCTTCAAGATATGCTGCGCAAAGAAGATGCTGCGGATGTAATCAAAACGGTTGCAGGCATTACCGACCCGGCGTTGACGGCGGAACTAGCGGACGTATACCGCGCTGTTAAGGCGCAGAGGCCGAAGTAGAGCGAAAGCAGCACTGATTAGGCGGCTTTCGCGTTCATTAAGAGCATTTGCAGACGGTTTTCAATGTTGGCAAAACTCAAATCCGGTTCGTAATCCAGCGGCAGAATTTGGATGCCAGGATAAAGTTCTTTGACGCGCTTAATAACACCTCGTCCGCAAATGTGATTGGGCAGGCAGCCGAAAGGCTGGAGTATTACGAATGATTTTATCCCTTTATCCGCATGGTGGATAATATCCGCCGGTATCAAAAATGATTCTCCTGACATTACCGAATGATGAATGATAGGGTCGCTCAACGCGCCCATTTGCGGCAAATGAAGGGATTTTTCAAAAAGCGGATGTCGGGCGGCAATTGCTTCCATTGTATCTATCGCAAAATCAAAAAATTTATCACCCAGGATACCAAACAGTTTGTCGTACAATGAATGATGTACATGAAAATCTTTTACTTCTGAAACGTAATGCATAATATACAACTGGCGGTAAATATCATACATGCGCGGCAGTATGACTTCGATATTGTTATCTTCCAAATATTTTTCGATATTATAGTTTGAGCCGGGATGATATACCAAAAAATATTCACCAAGGATTACGACTTTGTGTTTGGGCTGTGTGCGGTCGTAGCGGACGGCGCATATATTTTTTATTGCTTTGCGGTATGCGGAAAGCGATGCCGGAATACCGCCTTTTGCCAGAGCGTTGGTAATTGAAACAAATGCCGCTTCCGCAACCCGGTCGGTTTCGCCGTTTGTTTTTTCATAGGGGCGTATTTTGCGGCGCAGGTCTTCCAGCACTTCTACTTCGACCATAGCCCATGCGACATTGGCCAGCGTCAGCAGGTTGAAGCGCAGCGCCGGATGTATTTTCTTTAAATCATATAAATCAGTGGAAGCAAGAGGCACATCCGCATAACCGGCGGCATCGAGCGCTTTGCGGGTAAGCGCCATATAATTGGTAAGCCTGCAATCACACATAATTTTGCCTACACCGATAACGACATCTTCCGGTTTCCATTTGCCGCATTTTAGCGCGGCGAGGCTTTCACCAATAACTACCTGCGCGGGGAAACAGGTGTCGTTATGTACGTATTTTTTTCCCAGTTCTATCGCTTCTTTGCCGCCCATTGGCATAGGTTCAGCCTTGAACCCAAGGTTTTTAACTGCCGCCGTTATTATCAGGCAAAAAGCCCGGCTCACATTGGGGATGAGCACTGTACGGTGCTTTTCATTCCGCCGGAATTTGCGTGGATAAGGGTCGCTTAACGGGCGGGGTTCTTGTGCCCCTTTTTCACGGCGAATGTTTACCGTTTCGATGAACGAGCGCACCCGGATGCGCAAAGGCCCTGCTACATCGCTTTCGTCCAGTTTAAGCACCAGCGGCGCTTTGCCGGAAATTTCGCGCATAAGCCGCGCAACTTCATCGGTGTACAGCGCATCATGCCCGCAGCCAAATGAATAAATTTGTACATATTCCAGATGGGGGTTGTTTGCCGCAATAATTGCCCCCGATAAAAGCTGCGCATGACTGCTGTTGTTAATATCAATGCGTGTTTTGCTTAAGTTGACTGTGCGCAAACCCGGCAGCGCGTCAAGCGTAAGTACCGGAATACCTATACTGGTAAAATAGCGCGACAAATTATGATTTATTAGCGTATCATACTGATAATGCCGTCCCGCAAGCACAACCGCATACGACCCCTTTTTTTCCACATTCGCAATTATATCCGTGGCGGCATGTTCTAATTCGGCATAAAATGATTCAAATGCTTTGTCTGCCTGTGCTATTGCTGCTTGTGTATCACGTTCAGGTATATTAAAGGTATCACGTATGTATTTACAAAGTTGATAATCGCGGTCGCGGCTGGTAAACCAGTGAAAAAGCGGGCTGTCAAAAGGAACGCCGCCATGCTCCTCCGGCGCGTCTGAAAATTTAATTACCAGCGGATAACTTTTGAGTACAGGGCAGGTAAATGTGCCAAAAGGTTCCGGGACATCGGCCGGCAGGCGGTTTATCTGCGGAAAGAAAATTCGCAGGCCGGGAACGGTATCTTTCATCGCCAGCAGCGCTTGAATGTGGCCGTGTACCAATTTTGCCGGAAAGCATACGGTATCTGATGCCACGTATTGCAGGCCTTTTTCAAAAAGGCTTTTACTGCTTTTCGGGGATACCACAACACCAAAACCCAGCGCCTGCCAAAAAACTTTCCAAAAGGGCAAACTGCGCCAAAAATCAAGGGCGCGGGGAATACCGATAGTGCTGTTTTTGGCGGCCTGTACCGGCGTGTACGGATATTCTTTGAACAGCAAATCTTCGCGTAATTTAACCATATCCGGCACAGTATCCATGCTGGCGGTTATTTTGCGTGCTTTTTCTTTTAGTTCCGGGTCGTTGGCGCTGCCGACAAGTTCGCCTCGTTCACAGCGGTTGCCGGTAACCCATGTTTGGCCGCTGCTGAAACGCACGAGCGTACGGTTGCAGGAATTCCCGCAGAACGGGCAAAGCAAATTGGCTTCCTGTGTGTACGAAAAATCATGCATAGCGGCAAGCCCGATAAAGCGGGTGATTCCGGGTGTGCCATGCGGCGATGTATAGCCGTGTGTTTCTATTTCGTGCTTGGTAAGGAGCGCAATACCGATAGCCCCCATCTCGCCGGGGAAAGGGGCGCGTACCACCGTTTTGCCCAGATACTGTTCCAGCGCCCGCAAAACAGCGTCGTTTTTGAATGTACCGCCCTGTACGACAATTTTGTTTCCTAATTCCTGTATGTTTGAAATGCGCACAACTTTTGTAAACACATTTTCAATTATTGAACGGCAAATGCCGGCCATAATATCGTCCGGCTGTTTGCCGTTTTTTTGTTCGGTAATGATGGTACTGTTCATAAAAACAGTACAGCGGCTGCCTAGTGATGCCGGATGCGCCGAGTTAAACGCGGCGGCAGCAATTTTGTCGACAGGAATGCCCAGCGTGGATGCGAAGTTTTCTAAAAACGAACCGCAGCCGGATGAGCATGCTTCGTTTAATGTTATATTGGTAACTATGCCATTGGAGATGCTTATCGCCTTCATGTCCTGTCCGCCGATATCTAAAATAAAACTTACGCCGGGGACATATTTTTGCGCTGCCGCAAGATGGGCTACTGTTTCTACCGTATGATAATCCGCACCGAATGCCTTGTCGAACAGCAATTCGCCGTAACCTGTGGTGCCCAGCGCAATGATTTCCAGTTCAATTCCTTGATTTGTATATTTTTTATCCAATGATATAAGCGCGTCTCGTACAACGGCCAGCGGCTCACCTTTGTTGGGTGCGTAAAAACTGTCAATTACGTTTTCATTTTCGTCCATCAGTACAAATTTGCTTGTTGTGGAACCGGCATCAATGCCCAAATAGGCTTTCAGGGTGCGCCTGCTGCTTTTTGTTTTTTCGTCCGCCACATCAAACCGGTAACCGGTAAGCGGCATCTGTTTATGACGCGCTTCAAATTCCTGCCGTTCTTGTGTGGTGGCAAAATAGACAATAGGAGGTTTCTCATCGCCATAACCGCCGCTGTCGCTTGAGGCTATTTCGTTGAACATAGCAAGCGATGTTATAGCGGCGTCAATGCTGACGTTTGACGGCGCTTGGGTGAAAAGTTCGTCTATGGCAAGCGCCGCTCCATAGGCAATAATGGTTTCAGGATTTTCCGGCCTTATGATGCCGTCTTCGCTCAATCCAAGGCGCTGGGCAAAAACGCTTATAAGTGTGGGATTAAAGGTTATAGGTCCGCCCTCAAAAATAACCGGCGGACGAATTTCCAGTCCTTGCGCAAGACCGCCTATCGTTTGTTTTGCTATCGCATGGAAGGTTGATAGGGCAATGTCGTCTTTTCTGCCGCCTTGGTTCAGGAGCGGCTGAATGTCGGTTTTGGCAAAGACGCCGCACCGCCCGGAAATATCGTAGACTTGTAAGCCCCGCGCCGCCATGCCTTCAAAGTCTTCGGGGCGCACCCGCAGCAGAGAAGCAATTTCATCAATAAACGCGCCGGTGCCGCCCGCACAACTGCC
>JAIRPM010000019.1 GCA_031257075.1 Spirochaetaceae bacterium | reverse complement strand
ATGAGGCATTTCGGCCTCGTTCATGTTCTGTTCCCGCGTTGCAGGATGAGGTAGACAAAAAACGGCGCGCCGACAAACGCGGTGAGTATACCGATGGGAACTTCATGGGCGGCTATAGTTCGCGCTGCCGTATCGACAACAAGCAAAAATGACGCGCCCAAAAGCATAGCAGCCGGCAGCGCGGCGCGGTTGTCCTGTCCCGTAAACGAGCGGGCAAAATGCGGCACTACAAGCCCGACCCAGCCTATCATCCCGCTTATCGACACACAGGCGGCGCTTGCCAGCGTGGCGCCGGCGACAACGGCAACCCGGACGGCGCGTGTATTTATGCCGAGTGCCCGCGCCTCGTCCTCGCCCTGCGTCATAATGTTCAGTTGCCAGCGGCAGAGGAACAGCACGGCAAGCCCCGTTCCCACCGGCAAGATGGCAAAGGTTAGGTCGCGCAGGCGAACTCCGGCAAGGCTGCCCATGAGCCAGTAGGTGATGGCAGGAAGCGCATTGGTCGGGTCGGCAATCAGTTTGAGGTACGAGGTAGCGGCGGAAAAGAGCGAGCCTGCCATGATGCCTGCCAGCACGAGGGCGAGTGTGGGGTTTGCCCGTGAGCGCGAGGAGACGGCAAGGGCGGCAATTACCGGCGCTAAGCCGAAGGCAAAGGCGGACACGGATATGCCCGCATAGGAAGCCCCGCGCAAAATGCCGAGCGCCGCGCCGAAACCCGCACCGGCGGACGCGCCCAGCACATCCGGCGAGACAAGCGGGTTGTTGAACAGGCACTGGTAGGCTGTCCCCGCCGCCGCCAGCGCCGCGCCAACGAGCGCTGCCGCCAGTACGCGGGGCAGGCGCACATGAAAGATAACCGCCTCAAGCGCCCCGCTTAATTTTGCGCCCCGCGCCTTTGCCCAAAGCGCCCCCGCCAGTTCCGCCGGGCTTACCGGGTACTTCCCAATGCAAAACGAGAACAAGAGCGCCCCGGTGAATATCAGCGTAAGGCAAACCAATGAATGCGGCACTTTTTTCACTAGGCATATTATTTTCTAAAACAATTTGAATGTCAACCGCGTAAAAATGGGCCGGTGCGCGCTCTTGACAATTTTATTACTCTGAATTATAGTAAATCATCATTTACGAAGAATGATAAGCGCAACAGAAGCCGCGCCTTCCCGTGCCGGGAAGATGGAACGAACTCCTTGGGGCATTCCGCCCAAAAAGCACCACCATTTATTTTAGAAAGAATGTCAGAAATGACAAAGGAGTTTACATGCTTCGTCAGTATTTCAGGAGCATTTTTAACCGCGAAAAGCCGCGGATGGGCATTATTGCCGCGCTTTTAGGCGGTGGGGCTTTTCTCTCCCTGCTTTTTGGCGTGGGGCTGGGGCCGGTTTTTGTTCCCCCCGGCGCGGTCGCCAAAATCATTCTGAATCTTATTCCGGGCATTGGGGAGCTTATCCCCCATAACTGGACGCAATTACAGGAAAACATCGTTGTGGGGCTGCGGCTGCCGCGTGTCCTGCTTGGACTTATCGTGGGGGCGTCGCTTGCCGTAACCGGCGTTACGATGCAGGCCCTGGTCCGCAACCAACTGGCCGACCCGTTCATACTTGGCGTGTCTTCCGGCGCGGCGGCGGCGGCAACACTCGGTATGCTTTTTGGCGTATTTTCGTTTTTAGGGCGCTATTCACTTTCAATAAGCGCGTTTTTGGGCGCGGCGCTTACCATCATCTTTGTATACATAATTTCGCGGGTGCGCGGCAGAATTAACATAACCCAATTATTACTGTCCGGTGTCGCCGTCTCGATGATTATGGACGGCGTAACGCGAGTCATCACCCTGAGCGCCCCCAACGCGCTGGGACTGCACAACGCATCGGCATGGATGGCGGGCAGTCTTGCCGGAGCAAACTGGGCGTATCTTACCCTGCCGCTGGCCGTTCTGCTCGTATGCTCAGGCGTATTGATGGCGCATTACCGCGCCCTGAACTTGCTGCTTTTGGGCGAAGAAAGCGCCGGCGCACTCGGCGTGAACGTGCGGCGCACCCAAAAACTGCTCGTGCTGATAGCCAGTTTGATGGCCGGCGTTACCATATCGGTAAGCGGCACGATTGGTTTTGTCGGCCTTATGGTTCCCCACTTTACCCGCCTTTTAATCGGCGCCGACCACAAAAAAGTGCTGCCTGCAGCCGCGCTGGGCGGCGGCATTCTGGTTGTGTGGGTCGATGTTGCCGCCCGGACGGTGATTGCGCCTGAGGAACTGCCGGTGGGAATTCTTACCGCGATAATAGGCGGCCCGCTTTTTATCTTTTTGCTTAAACGCAAAACAAAGGATTAGGCATTGCCGCTCTGAAGCAATGCCTTTAGGAGTTTATTATGGCGGAAACACGTTTACACGTTGAAAACCTTGCGTTTTCGTATAACGACAAGAGGGCGATTTCGGACATATCGCTTGAGGTGCATAAAGGGGAATTTGTGGGAATTATCGGCCCCAACGGAAGCGGTAAGTCCACGGTGCTTAAAAATCTTTACCGGGCGCTTATGCCCGATGCAGGCGGGGTTTTGTTTGACGGCAAAAATCTTTTTGCCATGAGCCACCGCGAAGCGGCGCGGAAAATCGGCGTGGTCGGGCAGGAAAACGATGTTCCCTTCGATTTTTTGGTTGACGAAATTGTGGCGATGGGGCGCGGTCCGCATAAAAAACTGTTTGACATTGACACCAAAGAAGACGCCGCTATTATTCATCACGCGCTGGAACACACGGGAATGCAAGACATGGCGAAGCGGAATTACCGGCGGCTTTCCGGCGGCGAAAAACAGCGGGTGCTTATTGCCCGTGTTATCGCGCAGGAAACGGATTTTCTGATTCTCGACGAGCCGACCAATCATCTTGATATAAGTTATCAACTGCAAATATTTGATTTTGTGCGCCGGCTTGGGGTAACGGTTCTTTCGGCGATTCACGATCTGAATATGGCGGCGCTTTACTGCGACCGCGTGTATGCGCTCAAAAACGGCAGGCTTGTATTAAGCGGCAAGCCGGAAGATGTTTTTACGCCCCAGTCGATTTATGAAATATACGGCGTGCGCTGTGAAACGGCGCGGCATCCGGCAACCGGTAAAATTTCGATTACCTATATTCCGGGGCAATTCAAAGGATGAGATAGCGTGAATACACGCACTCAAATATATTTTATGGAGGAAGTATGAAAAAATACTTTTTAATGACGAAGCAAACCGCGCAATGCGTGTTTGCGATGGCGCTTGCGTTGAGCCTGAACATGATGTTAGGCTCGTGCGCGAAAAAAGGCGCGGAAGAAGGCGGCGTCGCGGAAACCGTGCTTTACAATCCGCCGCTGGTAATCGAGGATTACGGGCGCACCGTAACGGTTACGCAAAAGCCGCAAAAGGCGCTTACTCTGGGACCGAACTGCACGGAAGTTTTTGCCGCGCTGGGACTTGCCAATTACATCGCGGGAAACAGCCTAAAAAATCACAGCCGCGGCCCCTTGCCGGAATATGCGGAAGTATACAAGAAAATCCCCGAACTCAATTACGGCAGCGCGACTCGGGAACGGGTTATTTCAAGCGGCGCGGATTTTGTCTATGGCATTGACTGGGAATTTGGCGGCAGCGGGCTTGAAGTCGCGGAACTCGAAAAATACGGCATGACCGTCTACATTAATTCCGCGAACACCTTTGAACAAACATTTCAGGAAATCCTTGACATAGGGAAAATATTCGGCGTAACGGAGACAGCGCAAACCTATGTTGATAATCAAAAGTCGCGCCTTCAGGCGGTGTGGTCAAAAATTGCCGGAAAGTCCCCTGTAAAAGTTTTGATATACGACTCAGGCGGCAATGGCGTGTTTACCTGTTCCGGCATAAACTTTGAAACTTTTATCATAAACGCCGCCGGCGGTAAAAACATTTTTGACGACTTAAAAGAAAAAGCGTGGGTTACGGTAAGTTACGAAGAAGTGCTTGCCCGCAATCCCGATGTAATCATTATCCATGATTACGATTCGCCTTCGGTGGAAGAAAAACTCGCCGAAATTCGCGGGAATAGCACCCTTGCCCAACTGGACGCGGTTAAAAACAACCGCTTTGTTACCATCGAACTGGAAAGCGCGCTTCCCGGAAATCGTATTGCCTACGCCGTTGAAAAAATCGCAAAGGGCTTACACCCGGATTTATTTTAAGGGAGCACCGATTGCGCCATTCTTTAATTGTTAAGGAATGGCGAATCTTCGATTGGAATTAATCAGTACTACCCTGGATTTGTATCAGACCCGTGTGTCATTTATCGCGGCTGGCTGATGCGAAAAAATGCTATGAAAGAAAAATAACTATAAACAGGGGTATTGACAAAATTTTCACATCCCTTTTATACTAAGCCATCATTCACGAAGAATGATAAGCGCACCAGAAGCCGCGCCTTCCCATGCCGGGAAGATGGAACGAACTCCGTGGGGCATTCCGCCCAAAAAGCACCCAAATTATTTTAGAGAGGTTTTTTATGAAAAACACAGTAAGAGCCGTACTTTGTGCGGCAATCGGCTGCGCGGCTGCGTTCAATGCCGCCGCGCATGAATTTTTTGTTATTCCAAATGAAGTAAAGGAATACAAAGCGGGCGACACCGTTCAGATTAACGCGCTTTCCACCCACTACTTTTTTGCGGGAGAGGAGTTAGAGCCTGTCGAAGTGAACGAAGTGTATGCCGTCAAAGCGGGTAAAAAAGAGCCGGCGCTCAAACTGGAAAAGAACGAAAAACAGATGTGGTA
>JAIRPM010000193.1 GCA_031257075.1 Spirochaetaceae bacterium | reverse complement strand
TAGTTACAACCGCCATCCTTGGCGGTAATATACAGGTTGTATAGCCGCTCAGGAACTCTACTTTCTTCATTATGGGAGTAGTCTACACAAGGCGGGTGTTTTGTGCAAGCCCCCGTGTGAGTAGGCGCTTGACATAAATTGACAGAAAAAAGCATGTCTCTTATAATAAATGAAATATGATAGATTGGCTTATCCGGTTTTTCAAAGGGGCATTGATAGGAACCGGTTTTATACTTCCGGGTGTTTCGGGCGGGGCGTTAGCGGCTGTTTTCGGGCTATACGAAAAAATAATAGCGTTTATAGCGCATATTACCAAAGACTTTATCGCAAATGTACTGTTTTTTATACCAGTTGGACTGGGTGCGCTGCTTGGTATGTTTTTGCTGGCGCGGCCGCTGTCGTTTTTTCTGGAGCATTATGAGGCGCAAGTGCTATGGGGATTTGTCGGCTGTATAGTGGGGACTCTGCCCGCACTCTGGAAAGAAGCAGGCAAAAAAGGCCGACAGGTGCGGCATTATATTATTCTTGCGCTGTCAGCGGCCGGCGGATTTTGTTTGCTTTTTACAGCGGCTCATTATTGGAGTGTCCAGTTGCCGCTCACTATTGTTACATGGCTGTCCGCTGGAGGAATAATTGCGCTGGGGGTTTTAATTCCCGGTATGAGCCCTTCTAATTTTTTAGTTTATCTTGGTATGTATAAACCAATGATAGACGCATTCAAAACAATGGACGGCCGCGTACTGCTGCCGCTGATAGCAGGCGCGGCTATCTGCCTTTTTTCGTTATCCGCTTTGATAGATATAGTATTAAAAAAAATGTATGCAGGCCTGTTTCATTTTATTATAGGAATTGTTGCTGCTTCTACAGTTATGATAATCCCAGTAAACTTTAATTACTTAAGTTTGGGCACGGCAGTTTGTGCGGCGGCATTTGTTGCGGGTATTGCGCTTGCTTTATGGATGAGTAATTTAGAAGAGAAATACAAACAGTAGGAGAAATTATGCAAAAAGAACTGCAAACATTATTGACAAAAATACAAAATGCCAAACATTGTACGGCGCTTACCGGTGCCGGGGTCAGCACCCTGTCGGGGATACGTGATTTCCGCGGCAAGAACGGCCTTTATAACGATATGGATGCGGAAAAAATTTTTGACATTGATTATTTTGAACAGAATCCAAAATTCTATTACGATAAAGCGAAAAATTTTATTTACAATATAGATGAAAAGCCCGCTTCGGTTGTTCATACAACACTGGCGCTTTTAGAACAAAAAGGC
Organism: Spirochaetaceae bacterium; assembly: GCA_031257075.1. Taxonomy (GTDB): domain Bacteria; phylum Spirochaetota; class Spirochaetia; order Treponematales; family Breznakiellaceae; genus JAIROZ01. The sequence continues at coordinate 6,251 of JAIRPM010000193.1, read as the reverse complement.
TGGTTAAAAGCGGTAATTACGCAGAACATTGATGTGCTTCACCAAAAAGGAGGCAGCAAGCGTGTAATAGAAGTACATGGTTCGCCTGCCCTGCATTATTGCCTGCGCTGTGCCGGTGTGCGTATGAGTTTTGATGAAGTTGCTGCCATTGTAAAAGCGGGCGGCTATCCTGAATGCCCGCAATGCGGACGTATTATAAAGCCGGCCATCACCTTTTTTGGGGAAATGCTTCCGGCGGAGGCGATGCGTGATGCGCAAAGCGAAGCGCAAAAAAGCGACCTGATGCTTGTGCTGGGCACCAGCCTGACAGTGAACCCTGCCGCAAGCATTCCGCGTGTTACTTTGCAGGCAGGCGGTGAAATTGTTATCGTAAACAACCAGCCTACCGGTCTCGACAGCGCGGCTTCTCTCCATTTTGATGATTTGGGTGAAGTGTTTGCCGCGCTTGCAAATAGTTTGTCCGGCTGAACCGCCGGTTTTCAGAAATTTCTGCGGGAATATATATGCGGGCAACACAAGCGCTTATTCATCTTGATGTGCTAAAGAAAAACATACAAACATTACGGGCGCATCATGCGGCGGCCGGCAAACAGCCGGCCCTTTGCGTTCCGGTAAAGGCGGATGCTTACGGGCATGGCGCGGTACCTGTTGCGCGGGCTGCGCTGGAAGCGGGCGCATCTTATCTTGCTGTCGCTACCGTTGACGAAGGGGCGCAATTGCGTGAAAGCGGCATTACAGCACCGGTGTTGCTGCTGTCCCAGTGCCTTCCGGCAGAAATGGAAGCGGTATGCGAATATACCCTTGTGCCGCTCATAAGCGACAGAGAAGCGGCTGCCCTTTTTGAAAAGGCGGCGGCACAAACTTTTGCGCTAAACAGAAACAAAAAACTTTCTGTGTTTATAAAAATTGACACCGGCATGGGGCGCATAGGTTGTTCTGCGGAAGAATCTGCCAGCCTTGCCGAATATATATCAAAATCAGCCCTGTTGAACTATGCCGGAACTATCACGCATTTTGCGGTTTCTGATTCATCATCGGCAGATAATGTTGAATATACACGCCGGCAAATCAGCCTTTTTTCTGCCGCGCTAAATAATATACGCATGCGAAGTATAAATCCGGGCATCGTCTCGGCCGCGAATTCTGGCGGCGCTGTAGGTTATCCTGAAAGTTGGTTTGATATGGCGCGCCCCGGTATCATTCTTTATGGGTATCAGGATGCGGAGTCGCTGCCGCATCTCGATTTCAAGCCGGTTATGGAATTAACAACACGCCTTGTGTATCTGAAAACCGTACACAAAGGCGAAAGTGTATCGTACGGCAGAACATGGACGGCCGGCGAGGATACCGTTGTCGGTGTGCTTCCGGTTGGCTATGCGGACGGATTGCCGCGTATACTAAGCAATAATTATTCTGTATGTATAAACAATGTATTATACCCGCTTGCAGGGCGTGTATGTATGGATCAATGCATGGTAAATCTGGGAAAGAATCCGGCGGTAAACCGCTGGGATGCGGTAACGGTATTTGGCGGCGGACAGCCTTCGCTCGATGCGTCTGACATTGCAAAACGGGCTGGAACTATACCATACGAAATTACCTGCAATATTAACAAACGTGTCCCGCGCATATATACAAACCTCTAGGGCAATACTGATTTATGCTCACCATTTATTAACAATCAAAGGCGGCGCATTCCTGAGAATCCGCAAAAAAGGCTCTATTTCGGCACGAACGCGCTTTAGAAAGCCGGTGTTAGAAATAGGCGGTCTCCAGCCATTTTTACCGGCACATTCAGGGAAATGCGCCCACAAATAATCACATTCATCGAGCAGGCTGTCAAGGCTAGACAGGTTTCCCGATGCGGCAAGGATGTCAAGGAGTTTTTCCAGCCGTTCCTGTTCCGCGCCGGCAAAAGCGTTCCAATCCGGTTCTGCCGGGCTGGAACGCCGTTTTGTTTTTGACAGAAATCCGGTTGTTTCCAGATTTCTACCCCGCAATCCGGCAAACAACGTGCGATAGCGCGCAAGCGATGGGTCGCTGCGCCAAGAACTGTCTTTCAGAAGCATTATGGTTTCATCCGGCCGCCCGGCAAGGCTGAAACTGCCTTCACGGTAAACACTTGCAAGGGGATACATACTGTGAAAACGGCTATTTTCGCGGAGAAGCCGCCTGTGTGAAGGACTGGCGCGGCAATGGTAGAGGTCGGCGGTAAACGCAAAGTCAAGACCGGCGGCGGCAACCCGGCCTGTGGTAAGCCGGCAGGCCAGTGCGTACGCGCTCAGTCCGACCGAACCGAGCGCGGGTAATGGCAACGGGAGAAGGCCGGCGGCATTTAGACGGTCAAAAAAACGCAGCGGTGTCCATTCTGTCCAAAAAAGATAAGGCGCACCGGCAAAGACCCTCGCCGTGAGTGGAAGCGCCGAAAAATCCATCGCCAGAGGAATGTTTTGCCCATACAATCCGGTAAAATCGCCAGCATTCCAGTGTTGAGACTCTAGCGCAACAACCAAATCCGGTTTTATCCCCCATGCAAACAAGGCAGGAAGAGCGGTATCAACGGCAACAATACGCCAGCGCTCGCCGCGGTAACGGCCTGTCGAGGACAATTCCCGCGCCGCTTCTTCCAGCGAAGGTCCTGCGCCCGCAACAAGCGTACTATCCGCGCCAAAGTTCAGCCTGTCCGCGCTGGGGCAATGGGCAAGCAGCGGTAAGTTGTGGAAGGCATTACGCGCAAAAAGCCGCCCTAACCTCGTAAGCGTCATTGCATTGCTCCATCCTTGCGCCAATTCTGTCTGCGCCGCATCGAGCAAGGCATCAAAAGCCGGCGCATCGTATTGCCATGCTCCAGAATTGGCAAATAATTCTACACGCCGGAAATCACGCCACAAAAAAAGATTGCCGGCGCCTAGGAGAAACATTCCCGGCGATGGGGCAAACATAAGCGAAAACCTGCCGCCGGCAAAAAGAGTATGCTCGATATTCCGGCGTGTCCATTCAAAAAGCGCCTCATCGGTTTCAAGGGCAAGTATGCGTGAACTTTGGGGCAGTTTTTGCAGAAAAGCGGCAAGCCCATAACCAAAAAGAGGGCGGGGAACAAGATACAGCGTTAGTGGTTTTACATCTTGCGCTTCGGCAATCCGCTCGGCTTGCGTTACGGGGTCGATGCGGGAAAGCAGCGCCTTTCCCCGGCACAGCACAGTAGAACCGCGCCGTGCCGGGAGAACTGTTATTTCAGAATTAGAAGTTAAGGCCGGAGAAAGAATGCTGGTAGAATTGTTCGGGGTAGAGGTATTTGAATGTGTCATCAAAATTATCCTCGAATTTAGAACTTGAAAGCACGGTATCCTCTGTATCCTGAACAATGGCGTTTTCTATCCAACTGCCGGTAAACATTGATTCGGTATTGCTCTTGGCATTTGTATCATTTCCATTTTCTTCTTTGGGGAAGATAAGCGCCACATAAGTCTGCCGGCCATCCAACACAAGAGGTTTTGATGCCGTAAAAAGAGGCGTTTTATAGGCTTTTTTCCAAAAATTGCTATCAAACGAAGCCGATGTTTTTGAATCGCCGGACTTTGCCTGAAAGGCATCTACACCAAACGAAGAAAGCGTAGAAAAAAGCCGGGAATCGCCATAGTTAACCGGCAAAGGGCCAACGTCCGACACGGTAAAACCGGCGGCCTTTGCCGTTTCGTCAAATGCGGCGGCAGCCTCTTCAGAAGGCTCACTGTAAGACGCGGCGGCCTCCTGCGCTTTTGCAATAAGATAGTCCTCCATCATGCCGCGTTCATTCGCCGTGATATAGGAACGCGCCTGCGAAATGAGCGATTCGTCAGAAGCATCTGCGGGTTTGGGGGCTTCTTCGGCACGAAAAAATGTCCAGCCGTCCGCCGTTTTGAGCGGCTCGCTTATTTCACCTTTGGCCAATGTGCGCAGCGCGGCGTGGGCTTCGTCCCCACCGGCAAGCGTGTTAATTTCATGGGCAAGTTTTGTGCCGGCATCGCCGCCGCGTTCGGCATATTCGTCTTTGGACTGATTCCGGGCGGCATCCTCAAAAGTGGACGTGCCGTTCCTGATGGTTTCCAGCACCTTTTTGGCTTCTGTTTCTTTGGGCAGCGTTATTTGTGAAAAATGCAACGAAGTAAACAAATCGCTGTTTTTTTCGATAAAAGCCTTTATTTCACTGGCGGGATAGGCGGAATAGGGCAGCACGGCCACTTTGAAACTGCGTTGGGATTTTGCCATATTCCCGATAAATTCTTTTTCTTTTGATGAAGTGCGGGCATTGTTTATGTCGGCATCATAGCGTTCAAGTATTGCGTCATTTTTTACTTCTTCCAGCAGGGAAATTTTATCTGCCGCGCTAAGTTGACTGTAGAGCGCGCGCGAAAATTTGCCATTTTCGTCTTTGAACCGTTCTAACTTGACCGCTTTTTCGTTGACCAGTTTTTGCGGCGGTTCATAGCCGGCTTTCTTCATTATGGCCAGTTTTGCGGTGCGCCCAAGATAGGAATAATAAGCGCGGTGCCATATTTCGTATTCATCCCAGCCGTAGTACTGCGCATAGGAGGCGTAGTACTGACGCGCATGGGCAAAATAATTGTTCCCGCTGTAAGTAAGCGGCGCACCATCGTAATAGCCAAATGTAAGTTTACTTGCGTTCAAACCGCCTGCGGAAGGCACAATGGCCGGAACAAGCACAAAGGCGATGATTACAATCACAAGCACAATAATAGTGCCTACAAAAACAAAAGGATTTGAATGAAAGCGGCGTTTCAATTCCGCCATCGAAGAATTATCATTCGGAACATTGCCGGCATTTATTTTGATTTTTTCGTTGGAAGACATTCGATACCTCGCTTTCATAGTTTACTCAAAAGCAGAATTTTTGCCAGCCCCTGAATGCCGCTCAACATACGCAAAAGCGGACGGCGGCGCAAACCGCACTCTTACGGATTGAAATAGAAGGATTGCGGGTTCAAAAAATACATACCGCAGATGGAAGCCGCCGGATGTATCATTGCCGACTCGGTAAGTGCCATACCGCAGAGGGTTTCGGCGTTGAGCAATTTGAAGGCAACGCGCTTGTCTTCGTGGTTGGGGCAGCACGGATAGCCAAATGCGGGACGTATGCCCGTTTTGCAGAGACGCTTATGTACACAAGCGCTCCATGCTTCGGCAAGGCATCCCGCAAGGATGCCGGCGAGGATAGCGCGGTAGGAATCCGCGCCGTCAGGCCGGCCGGCGGCTCTTTCCAACCCGAAACCGGCGCTCAAGGCAAAAAGGCCAATCGCGTCAAAACGTCCTGCCGCGCTTTCACGCGGCAAAACAAAGTCGGCAAGGCAGGGATTGGCGCGCCCATGCCGGAGGCGGCGGCAGCGGGGAAAAATGAATTGGGCGCAAGGTGCCGCAAGGTGCTGTTCAACCGGCACTCCAGGCCGCTTTTCAAACAAAAAAACAGTTTCATTATGCGACAACGCCGGCAAAAACCGCACTACGCCGCGCAATTCAAGCAATTTACCGCTCACAATTTCGGCCAGCAAGGATTGGGCATCGGTATGGAGCGCACGGCGGGCTTCGCCCCGGTCATCCCCACCGTCTGCGCCCCCCATATTCCACCGGTGAAAAAAATTATCCCAGTCAAAAAAGGGAATCGCATTTTCGAGCGGTTCACCGTTTAAACAAAGTGGTTCGTCCCCCTGTATGTCCAGATAGTTTGCCATTGCCCCAGTGTACCATGCCGGAACTGTTTGAACAACTCAAATTCCTTTGCTTGTTTCGTATTTGCAATTAGGTAGTGATACTAGATAGGGGCTTGACGAGGTGGTTTTTTACCACTAGTCTGGGTCTATCTTCCGGGCGCGTAGCTCAGCTGGTTAGAGCGCCACGTTTACACCGTGGATGTCCGGGGTTCGAATCCCTGCGCGCCCAGAAAAGTAACATATTTCAAACAAAGGCAGGGTTCAAACTGAAGCATCCACGCGACAGCGGAAAACCCGGCTGCCGCTTTCCGGCGGCAGCGCGGCGTTACTTTACTGATTTTCCACCGCATGGTAAACGCCGCGAGAGCGCGCGGAAAGAAAACATAAATCGGGAGCCGCCTTGTGCCGAAGTCCGGCTTTCGTAACCTTGCGCGGCACTTTCACCCGAACCCGCTGACAGGCTACACTGAACGCGGTATGCGTTCATTCAAAACGGAATCGCCGTTTGAGCCGGCAGGCGACCAGGGGCAGGCTATCGCGCAGTTG
>JAIRPM010000184.1 GCA_031257075.1 Spirochaetaceae bacterium | reverse complement strand
ACTATGGAACCGATTATTTTAGCATCCGGCAGCATTCGAAGACATGAATATTTCAAGCGGCTCTACCTTCCCTTTAGTATTATGGTTCCCGGTATTGCTGAGACAAATGATGCCTGTTTGCCGCCAAAAGAATTGGCTTGCGATTTAGCCAAGCGGAAAATTAACGCGATACTCGCCCCTTACGCGGGCCGTATACCACCACGATGGATTTGTGCCGCCGATACGCTCATTTCGCTGGACGGCGAAGTTATTGGCAAGCCGGCCACTCGCGCCCAGGCAAAAGAAACGCTTATCCGGCTTTCGGGGCGCGAACACGAAGTAATCACGGCGCTGGCGCTCTTTAATGGTAAAGAACAAAAAATAGACTGCCGTACCAATATCAGTACGGTGCGTTTTGCCCACCTTCTCGATGATGAAATTGAATGGTACCTTGACACCTTTGAATGGCAAGGTTCGGCGGGCGCTTACAAAGTACAGGGTTTGGCCGCCTGTTTTATTGATAATATTAAAGGTTCGTACAGTTCGATTGTCGGGCTTCCGGTACGCGACCTGTACCGAATGCTCCGCGAGAATGGCTACGAATACGGATAACGCCCGTGCCGCCGCGCTCAAACTGATTTCCCGCGCCGAACAATGTTCGGCGCTGCTCACCCTTAAACTGCGGCGGCGGGGTTACAAAAAAGCCGAAATTGAACCGCTCATCGATGAACTAAGGGAAAAGGGCATCCTCGACGACAACCGTTTCGCGGGCGCTTGGCTTGCGGGACGTCTTGCCGGAAGAACGGACAGCCCCCGAAAACTTTTCGCGAGCCTTTTAGCCAAAGGTATTAGCGAACAAACCGCTAAAAAAAGTTTGAAAGAAATCCTCGAACCGGAAACAGAAAGTGCCTTGCTTGCCCGCTACCTGCAAACAGCCCGCAAAAACGGAAAACCCGTAAGCCGCGCCGCCCTCCGTTCCGAAGGGTTCTCGGCAGACGCGCTCGAAAACGCCGGATTATAGGCTTGTTTTGCGCGAACAATCCGCGCAACCGCGCCGGCCATACGGGAGCGGGGTAAACGCCCCGTTTCCAGTGCGCGCAGCAACGCCCCATGAACGGCGCCTAGATTGTTAGGCCATGCCATCACCATATCCGCGCCGGCCAGCACCGCCCGAACCGCCAATTCTTCCGGCGGCGCTATCCCCTTAACGGCACCCATCGAAAAGTCATCGGCAATAACGATGCCGTCAAAACGGTATTCATTCCGCAAACGCGCAATAATATCCGGCGAAAGGCTGGCGTTGTTTTTTTCATCCCATGCGGGAACTACCGCATGGGAAAGCATAACGGCACACCGCGGATGCGCCGTTATGACCGATTGAAACGGTGCTACAAGGCGCTTCAATTCACCTGTGCCCGCATTCCAAACAGGTCTGGCCATGTGCGGGTCGGCGGCGCTATTGCCGGGAAAATGTTTAAGTACGCAAAAAACACCGCCTTGCGCCATGCCTTGCACAAAAGAGAGCGCCGCCGCGCCTGCCCACACCGGGTCTTCGCCGTAACTGCGCGTATCCAAAAAAGCCCGGTTTTCCGCCGTCAGGGGTTCCACAACAGGCGCCAAATTCATCGTAATGCCAAGACGGTTTAATTCCCCGGCGGCAAGCGCCGCATCAAGCCGTATGCGGGCAAGCGCCGCGCCGGTGCCTTCCTGAACAGCAAGACGGCTATACGAGAACGGCGCGGGAAGGCGCGCAACCTCGTTTTCAAAACGGTAAATTATTCCGCCTTCATGGTCGAGCGCTATAAACGGCTTTATCCCGCAGGCCTCTTCGATGACGGCGCAAAGTTCCCCATTCATCCGTTTGATGTCCGGTATTGCCGCCGTCAAATTTTTCTTGAAAAGCATAATTGCGCCAACCGGGATTGCGGTCAAGCGGCGTTTTTCCGCGCCGGAAACCGCGCCGCATGAATCAATGCCGGCCATAATAACTTGAGCCGCCAATTGGCTGTTGGAAAGCGCCGCGCCGGCCGGCGTATCGGCGCGCAACGTTGCCAGCGGCGCGGCAGCCGCCATAGAACAGGCAAGGAAAGCCGCCGTGCCAAGCAAGAATCGCCTTCTGATACCGGCCGGGGCTTTACACCCGCAGATAGAGTTGTTCAAGACTGCCCCAGACATTGTTCATTTTGATTTCTTCCCCGCTTCCTGTTTTTAACATACCGTTGAATTTCCCCACCGGCGTAAAATAACTGGATTTGGTTAAAATCAGATTGAACGAAGCGTCAACCAATACCGCCGGGGTAAAGGTTAAATCAACCATTCCTTCAAGGTCTTGCACAACCCAGTCGCTCATAGCATCACCGGTTTGCGTCATTTTTACCGGTGGCAACAGCGTAAGGCTGCCGTCAAGCCAAAAACCGTTTTCATTGTCGTGCTGGGCATCCTGCGCCTGGTTTTCACCCAGACTAAAGCCGAAACGCCGGCCTTGCGCATCAAAACCGCAGCCGCTGCACCACAAAGCGCGCATACGGTACGGGTAAAAACCCTTGCAGTCGCGGAAAAGGCCGGTTGTTTTCCGGCGGTGTAATGCCTGAAACACTTTGCCGCCGAGTTGCAGTTTGCCGCGTACCGGGCTAAATGATTTGTAAGTGTACATACTCCGCGTTTCTGAAAACAGCAGGCTGGCGGCAAGAGGAGTCCAGCATTTGCCGCTTAAATCAAATTCGATATTGGCGGTAAACGCCGGGCGTTTCAAAGACGGCGCTATGTTGATGTCCAGTTTGATAAGTTCCGCGTCCAGCCATGAATGAATGTTAAAATAAAAGCCAAAATTTTTGCTTTCTACGCTTGAATTGGCCAGTTTTATCGGCATTTTCCAAGGATGAAAGGGCAGCACCTTAAAGTAGCGCAAATTTTCTTTGGTTTGTTTATCGAAAAAAAACACTTCGGCAAAACTATAGTATTTGATGTTGGCAAAAAATGCTTCTAAATAGATTTCATCATTCTGCACAATGAAAGATTGCCATTCTTTTATCCGGTAGTTGCGCAGCGATGGCGGCAAGGGCAGCCGGTACGGATGCTGAATTTCAAGCAAGTCAACCTTGGGAAAAGATGTTGTCCATGTCCCCTGAACCGGCTTGCCGTTTTGTATGGGAAAAGTCCGGGGACTTTTTATTTGCCGTGAGTAACTGTTTGTTGCGGTGTTTTCGAGCATTGTATCCCCTTTTTTAAGATGAAAGCCGGGCAAATCCGTCCTGTAGTCTGAAAAACTTCCGCTGACGGCAATCCCGCGCATTTGAAACCGAATTCCAGACAGCAGCGCGGCAGAAACGGCTCAGTCCAGTCAATCTTGAAATGGGCGCATTTAAGGCAATCGGGCGGCCTTTGCATACCATAAAGTATGCCACATTCCGCCCCTATAGTGCAGTGGGCGCTGGCGGCATACAAGATAGTTGCAAAACCCTTAAAAACAGATTAGTATTGATATATGCCAACGTATGAATACCAGTGTAAAGTCTGCGGATATGATTTTGAGGTTTTTCAAAATATGGCCGATGAGCCGTTGAAAGTGTGCCCCCAATGCGGGCGCGAAGTGCGCCGTGTCATCAATGGCGGCGGCGGGGTTATTTTTAAGGGTTCTGGATTTTATGTTACCGATAAATCAAAGGGAACCGGAAAAAACAGCGAAAAAACCGGAGACCCAAGCGGCGCAAAAACACCTGCGCCCTGCGCTTCATGCCCTAATGCCGCGTCCGGCGCTTGCGCGGCCGCCCCGCCCCCATCTTGAAAAAACAACCTCGTTTTTTTTGCGATAATTGCGGCGCCGAAGTTCCCAAAACCGCGAACTCTTGCCCTCGTTGCGGCAGGTTTTTTGCGTCAATACGCTGTCCCAAATGCGGATTTTCAGGGGGTAACGATACTGCCTTCTCTAACGGTTGCCCACGCTGCGGCTATTCATCGTTCAAAAAACCGCCTGCCCGGGCCGCCGCAAACAAAGCCTCAAAAGCCGGCACCGCGTTGCGAAACTTACCGCTGCTTTTTGTCATTATCGCCCTTTTTGTTTTTATATGTTCTCTTTTAATTATGCTGATGAATCGTTAGGGCAGTGCTGATTAAGAATTTGTCTTTGCGCGTACTATGCTTGAGGCTGAATGCCTCAAGCATAGTACGAATTTATGCCCACTTTACAAAGCCGGGACGGAAGTTGTGAACAAGCGCTTCATGGCGGGGAAGTATGCGGACGGTGTGCCCTCGCAGGCCGGTTTCGCCGCATTGAATTTTGACGGTAAACTTCCAGCCATTCCCTTCCTGGCTTTCAGCCTTCATAGGCTCGCATTTCGCGTCATAAATCATCTTGCTCTGGTTCGAAATAGCACCGTGGTAGAGTTGCACTTCCACATCTTCGGGACTAAGGCCGCCCAATTCGATATAAACGCTCACATACACCGAATCGCCCCGGTGCATTACCGGCTTGCTGTCCGAAGCTATCGCGCCAATCTTGATATTTGCCCAAGCGCCGCTTAAGCGCTCGAAGTACGCGGCAAGCGATTTGGTTTCTTCGTAGTCCGTCTTGATAATGCGCTGGTAATTCTTAAGCGCGGGCAGGTAGAACATATTGGAGTAGTCCATAAGCATACGGTGGCTGGACATAGACTGCCCAATCTCGCGCATACAATGTTTCATTTTGGCTATCCAGCCGCGCGGAAGCCCGGCGCGGTCGCGCTGGTAGTACAGCGGGATGATGTCCTGTTCCAGTATGTCGTAGAGAGCCTTGCTTTCAATCTCGTCTTGCAGGCGCTCGTCCGCGTACATTTCGCCGCCGCCTATCGCCCAGCCCACATTGGGGTTGTATGCCTCGTCCCACCAGCCGTCCAGTATCGAGCAGTTGAGTACGCCGTTCATCGATGCTTTCATCCCGGAGGT
>JAIRPM010000139.1 GCA_031257075.1 Spirochaetaceae bacterium | reverse complement strand
AAACTGGAAAACAATCCGTTCATCACGCAAACAAAAAAGAAGATGGCGGAATTCCGCCTGCTGCTGGAAGCAGCACGAGCTGTGCCGTAGGCGGCGGACTATGCAGTTTACTTTCTGACAGGGGGAGGCCTTAATTTTCGTACATACAATGGAGCCGAGAAGGTTTCTTTATCATTTAGAAAAAGAATAAAATTGATAACGCCTTCGGCGGAAAGGTTCAAATTCATTATTGAAAATACAAGGTGGGTAACGGCAGTCGCATTGCCGTTGCCGTTCACATCAAGTTTGCCCCGCAACGGTTCCACTATCAATTCGCCGTTCAGATTGCGGGCTTCAATTTTGAATGTATGGCTTTTGAATTCCCATAAATCAAAACGGATTCGTATGACGACTGAAAGCTGCGGATGAGCGCATGGAATTTTGCTGACAATAATAGTATCAAAAGTGCCTATTACCGTGAGTTTGCCGGCATTTTCCTGCGCGAAATCACAAAAAGTAAAAATCTCTGTTTTCACGTTTCCAGTATATTAGATATCCCCGGTTTGTTCAATTCTGCCACTTCTTTAACAAACGGCGGTATTTTTCAGCCAAAGAACGGGCTTTGTGCGCGGCAAGACCGTTGTAGCGTTCAGGATGTTCAAAAAAGGCCGTGGCCTCCGCTTCGCTTTTCGCAACGCCCGTTTCCATTAACTTGGCGGTAATTTTGGCAAAAACCTCTTTCTCACGCATAAGGCCGGCAGCAAAACTCAAACCTTCCTTTTCACAGGCAAGCGTGATTTTGCGTATGTATTCGTGAGCGCCGTTTTCGCCGCTTTCTGCCAGCAGGATGTAAGCCGGTTCAGCAAGGATACCTCCCCGAATCATTCCTGACGCGCTGCCGTTTCGCAAATTGCGCATAAGGTTTTCACGGTCAACGGCAAGCCCGGCAAGCACGCCGCGCATCCGTTCGCAGGCCATACAAAGCCCGGTTATGTACTCAGCAATGAAACGCTGGCTTGCGGAATTGGTCAGGTCGCGCTGGTGTTCGCTTATTTGGTCCATAAAAAATGTGAGAACGCGCGGCATAAACGCCTTCCACATACTTTTGACATGCTCGCTGTTCCAAGGATTGCGTTTTTGCGGCATCGTGGAGGAACCCACCTGAGCGCTCGAAAAACTTTCACGTATTTCAGCGATTTCCGAGCGCTGTAAATTACGCAAGTCATCGGCAAGATTGGCAATAATACCAAAAAAAACATTGAATTCCAGCAAGAGCCGGAGTATATGTTCAGGCTCGGCAAGTTGGGTGGAATGTTCGGACGGCAGCAAATCCATTTCATCCAGAAAGAATTGTTCCAATCTGAGCGGGTCGCGGGTAAGCAGGGCGGTTGCGTTGTATGCGCCGACAGCGCCGGCAAGTTTACCCCGTAAATCTGCGGCCAATTCGCGAATGCGTATAATAGATTTTCCCGCGCGGGCAACGTATTCGGCAAAGGCAAATCCTACCGTAACCGGCACCGCATGCTGGCCATGCGTGCGCCCAACCTGCGGTGTATCCGCTTCCCGCTCGGCAATATCACAGAGCAGCAGTTCCAGTTTTGCAAACAAAGGCAGCGCGATATCCAGCGTTGCTTTTTTGACGCGCCATGCAAAAGCGGTATCCAGTATGTCAACGCTCGTTGCCCCAAGGTGCGCAAGGGGGGCAACATCCTCAGGCAGTTTGGTTTTCAGTACATTAACAAGGGCGCGTATGTTATGGCGCGTCTTTTCTTCTTCGGCATACACTTCTTCCGGCGTAATGGCTGTTTCCAATTTGATGAGCGCGGCGCGAAGGGCTTCGGTCAAACGGCCCTTGTCGCGCAGATGGGCAATGATAAGGGCAATTTCCGCCTTGACACAGGCGGAAATCGAGGCTTCTTCACTTAAATACGGCATAAGCGCGTCAAAAACATCTTTTTCGGAAAGCGAATACCGATGGTCAAGCGGCGATATATTTTGAAAAATAGAACGTTGCATAGTTTAGCCTAGCATAAACGTGTAAAAAAAAAAACTCTTAGGAAACGCTGATGCAACAAGCCTTAAAAATGAAGGTCTTGCCGCATCAATATTGCCCGTGTTCTCTGTACAAAAATTTGTTTTTAGTGGTATATTCAAATTGTCCGGCGGCCGTAAATTTGCGGTACGGATAAATTTTGTCTCCAGAACTTGTTTGGTTTGAGAGATATCTTTGTGGAGTGATTATGAAAAAATATGTTTGTACAGTATGCGGCTATGTCTATGACCCGGCAAAAGGCGACCCGGACAGCGGCATTAAACCCGGCACGCCTTTTGAGGCTATTCCCGATGATTGGGTATGCCCTTTGTGCGGCGTAGGGAAATCAGACTTTACACCGGCAGTTTAACCTTTTCCGGCAGTAACCGCGGCGCAAGGCCGCGGTTACTGCCGGTAGATTTTGATTTGTTCGTCATGGAAGATGCGGCCTTGCGCGTCAATATCAACAACAAGGCGCAAATTTTCAACTTCTAATTTTTTTAAGGATTCCGCGCCCAGGTCGTCCCATGCCACAACTTCGCACGAGCGTACATGGCGCGAGACGAGCGCGGCCGCGCCGCCTATACTCAAAAAATAGACGCGCCGATACTGTTTACAGAGCGCGGCCGCTTCCGCCGACCGGCCGCCTTTTCCTATGGAGCCGGCGGTGCCCAGTTTGTACATCATTTCCAAAAAACCGTCCATGCGCATACTTGTCGTTGCCGCAATGGGACCAATAATCCGTCCGGGTTTAGCGGGCGCAGGCCCCGCGTAAAAAATGAGGGCATTTGAAAAATCCGCCGGAAGCGCCGCCCCGGCAGCAAGCGCGTCCGCTATACGTTTATGACCCGCGTCTCGCAGCGTCCACACCGTTCCCGACAATTCAACAATATCGCCGGCCTGCAAAGAACACACTGTTTGAGCCGGCAGCGGCGCGGTAATGGGTATAGGTTTATTCATACTGAACTTCAACGCGCCCCGGCAGGCAGCAGTACCGCTTTCACTTCGTCTGCGGCAAGCAGGCGCTGGAGCAAACTTCGGGCGGCGCTGAACGTTATTTTCGGATACAGTTTATCCCGTTCGTACACGGTACGCAAAGGCAGGCCGAAAATCAACGCATAGTTTGCCAGCGTCCGCGCCACATACATGTTTTGCTGCAGCGATTCTTCCAGATTTTGAATCAAAGCGAGCCGCGCTTTGCCAAATGCGTCTTCATTTACAGTACCGTCCGCAAAGGCTTGCAGCGCCGCGTTTACAGCGCCGGTCAATTCGTCCGCGCGTTTAGGGTCACAGATGAAAAACACTTCCAGCGAAAGTTCGCCTGCCGGTGTTTTGGGATTTTTGGGGTCATAGCGCGGCGGAATCGGAGAGAGGGCTACATTTGCGTAAATTGAATATACGCCGCCCAATTTTTCACGTATTTCTTCTGTTAATATAATATCAAAATATTCATTAAGCACATTAGCGGCGAGCGCCTGTTTTAATTCGAATTGTGCCGGAACAATGCGGCTTAAAAACACTATGCTTTTATCATCAGCGCCTTTGCGAATTTCCCGCGCTGTTTCCTGCGGCCGGCGCAGTTCAATACCGGGATATCCGCTCATGCTGTAGGGTGTATGTGTTTTTTGCGGAATTGACGCGATATAGGTTTCAATAAGCGGGCGCAGCCTGTTATTGTCAATATTGCCGGTAAATACAAACGTCCAGTCTGCCGGATTTAGAGCGCTTTCTATAAAAAGCCTCGCTGCCTGTATATCAATTTTTGATATATCTTCTGTACGTAGCGGGTTGAAATAGGGGCTTTCGCTGTACATAAGCCGCGTTAGTTCATCATGAAATACATTTTCAGGATTATCATCGCGGCTTTTCAATCCGGTAATCCATGTTTCTTTAACAAGATTTAACGCATCGTTATCCATGCGCGGCGCGGTGAAATTCAAATAGATAAGTTCAAATAATGTGTCCAAAGAAGCGCGGTTTGAATTGCCGGATATAGTACGCATAAACGAAGACGGCGACAGCGGCGATACGGAAACTGTTTTGCCGGAAAGTTTTTTTGCGAGTTCGGCGGGTTTCCATCTGCCTATACCGCTTCCCGCGGCAATATCAGACGCAAGCCGTGCCGATATTATAACAGATTCCGGTACATTTGCCGTGCCGCCTTTGGCAAGCGCGAACAGCGTTATATCATCGTCCTTATTTACTGTCGGGCGCAGAATAACCCGCGCTCCGTTACTCAGTTCAAACGTTGCTGCCCCGCTTGCTTTGTCATAGCGTTCTTTTACAATACGTCCCGGTTCGGGAAGCGTATCAAGCAAATCAGCGTCAAATTCAGCATCTTCCGGGGCGGAAACGGCCATCAAAGGGGCATTTTGAATGAGCGCAGCAATTTCCGCTTCGGCGGGAATCGCCGCGCTTGTGTTGCCGCACACAAACGCGGTAACATCATCATACGAGAAATACTGCCGCGCGCGTTCATTTAAAACATCTACAGATATATCATTCAGAATATGTTGTACGGCATTATATTCCCATTCAATACCGGGGGCTTCGACATTATTCAAAAAGTGTTCGGTAAATTCGCGTATATAATTTGAAGATGGGCGTTTGTCGCGTTCATTGTAAGCGCGCCCGAAAGCCGAAAGCATTTCTTTTTTTGCCCGCGTTAATTCTGATTGTGTTACGCCAAAACGGACAAGCCTTTCTTTTTCGGCTAAAAGCGCCGTTATTGTTTCTTTTTCACGCCCGTTTTTGGGAGATGCGCTCAATGTATACATTTCCGATGTACTTGTTAGATTTGAAATTCCCGCGCCAGCGTCGGTGAACGGCGATGCGCTGTCCAGCGCCAGCGCGTTAAACCGTTCGCTCATAACAAAATCGATAAGGTTGTCAGTTATGCGCCGGTGATATGTGCGCATGTCCTCATTATTGCCCAGCCAGTCCATGCGGGAATGTATCATTATGTGCGTACTGGTAAGTTCGCCGTCCTGCCAGACTTTAACGCGAAGGGCTTTTTCTTCCGGCGGCGGCAGGCTGTATAGAGGCCGCGTAAAGGGCGCCGCATTTTTCTTTGCGGTAAATAGCGCAGGCAATTGTTCCAAAAGTACATTTACGTCAAAATCACCAACGATGACAAGCGCCATATTTTCCGGTTTATACCATTTTGTATAAAAGTCTTTCAGGCGCGAAGCGGGCGCGCCGCTTATTACGCCGGCAAGCCCTATAGGCAGGCGTTCCGCATACCGGGAACCGGCGTATAAGAGCGGATAGTATGCTTCAACAAGCCGTTCTTGTACGCCTGTACGTGTGCGTTTTTCTTCCAGAATTACGGCGCGTTCATCATCAACATCTTTTTCGTTAAAAAGAATCGCATAAGTCCAATCATCAAATATTTCAAGCGCTTTGCGCGGAATTGTTTTCTTGCCGCCGGATAGTTCGGTAGGCGTTTCCAGCATATACACAGTTTCATCAAAAGATGTATATGCGTTCAAATCAGCGCCAAAGCGCATGCCAAGCGAGCGCATATAATTAATGAGCGCCTGTTCGGGGAACCGTTCCGTACCATTAAATGCCATATGTTCGACAAAGTGCGCAAGCCCGCGTTCGTCTTCTGTTTCCAAAACCGAACCGGCTTTTACTACAAGGCGGATAAAGGCACGGTTTTGCGGCATTTTGTTTTCCAGCATATAGTATGTTAAACCGTTTTCCAGCCGCCCGGTTTTTGCATTGGGCATGAACGGCGTTTTTTCATTGGATACAATATCGAAAGCGTTATCCTGGGCAAAAAGATATGCCGCGTTTTTCGAATAATTGGAAAAGATAAAAAGAACTACAAAAAGGCCGACAAGGCCTTTTGCAAAAAGGGCAGGTTTGTGTCCGGCCCGGTTGATAAATTTTTTCACAGTTTCAATATAACGCAAGAATACAGCGGCATGGAAGAATGGTTAAGGCAATGCTGATTGGGCAGTCGGCGGTCAGCAGTCAGCAGCCGGCGGTCAGCGGTCAGCGGTCAGCAGTCAGCGGTCAGCAGTCAGCGGTCAGTGCGGCGGCAGGCTGCAATCACCCTCGGCCCCGCCTCGCCGTTCTCACTCCGCTCGCCATTCTCACCACTACACACTTTCCTGCCCCTCCCTAAGCTAACCTTATTATATCTCCTCTCCTTACTTGGTTTAAATGCTTTTGTCCTGAGGGCACGCAAAGCGGCCTATTCCTGTTACAGGTTGTTTCGGGTATACTTAAGCAGATATTGGCATGAAAAACAATGTTCCCTTTAGCAAAAAGCAGCGTTTCATTCTTTCCGCCGCCGCATGTGTGCTGGCAGTGATTTTTGTTGTAGTGGCGGATAGAGTATTCAGTTCGTTTTCACGGCGCATCTTCAATCTCTGCGGAATTTATATTATCCTCGCTCTTTCACTTAATCTTGTAAATGGTTTTACCGGCCTTTTTTCCCTAGGCCATGCCGGCTTTATGGCCATAGGCGCGTATACAAGCGCCCTTCTCACGATGAGCCCCGCGCAAAAGGAAATGAATTTCTTTTTAGCGCCCATAGTTCCAGCGCTTGCCGGCATCGAAATTCCTTTTATCCCGGCGCTTCTCGCGGCAGGTTTGGCGGCGGCGCTTGTAGGCTTTGCCATCGGCTATCCGGTACTCCGCCTCCGTGACGATTATCTTGCCATAGCGACACTCGGTTTTTCGGAAATTGTCCGCGTAGTGCTGACCAACCTGCAAACCGTTACTAACGGGGCGCTCGGCCTGAAAGGGCTGCCCAAATACGCCTCAACCGGTATGATTTGGACGCTTACCGCTCTCACCATAGCCTTTATGGCAGCGTTAATCCGTTCCGGCTATGGGCGCGGCTTGAAAGCGGTGCGCGACAATGAAATTGCCGCGCAGGCTATGGGGATAAATACAGCCCGCGTCAAAATCGTAAGTTTTACGCTTTCCAGTTTTATAGCCGGCATAGGCGGCGCGCTGCTTGGCCACCTTATGAATACAATAGATCCCAAAATGTTCACCTTTAGCCTGACTTATAACATTGTACTGATAGTCGTGCTTGGTGGGAACGGCAGTATTACCGGTTCGTGTATCGCAGCCATAACCGTTACCATAGCAATGGAAATACTCAGATTTCTCGACGGCCCGCTTAATCTTATTATTATACGGACGCAAGGGCTGCCCGGCTTGCGTATGGTTGTATTCAGCGCACTGCTGCTCCTTGTGGTGATTTACCGGCAGCAAGGGCTTATGGGTAAGCGTGAATTTTCATGGGAAGGGCTGCGGGCAATTGTGATTTCAAAAATACGGCTCTTACAGCACAGGCGCTAAAATACAGAGTACATTATCAACGGCGCGGCTAAAAACGCTCCGCGAACAATCGGCAAGCGTAATTTCCTTGCACGATTCGAGCGTGTTCAGAAAATCTTTTTTTATATCAAGAACCGTTTGTGTTTTATAAAGCCAAACGCCGCATTCAAAATGAAGGCACAGGCTGCGGAAATCAAGATTAGCCGAACCGACAGTAGCGCTTATATCATCGGCGACAAATGTTTTTGAATGGTTAAAACCTTTTAAGTATTCAAAAATACGCACACCGGCTTCAAGCAGCCGGCGGTAATAAGCGCGTGTTACCCTGTGTACAAGCGGTTTGTCAGGTTTATGGGGCGTAATAATACGGATGTCTGTGCCGGCTTTTGCCTGCGAAACCAGCGATGAAAAAACTATGTCGTCAGGAATTAAATAAGGCGTGTTGATATACAAATAATCCTTTGCGTTATTTATCATTCGCAAATATACTTGTTCGCATATATATTCACGATTTACCGGATTCCCCGCATAGGGCTGAATATAACCCTCTCCGGCTATTGTACATAAATTGACATTCCAAGGGTAAAAACTATTAAAATCTTTTCTATAAGGAAATTTTTTACCTACGGCAAAACTACTGTTCCAGAACCTGATAAACAGCATTGTAAGACTCCATGCCGCATGGCCTTTTATCATAAGCGCGGAATCTTTCCAATGGCCGTATTTTTCATAAGCATTGATATATTCATCACCTATGTTAATGCCGCCGGTAAAGGCGGTGCGCCCGTCTACTGAAACAATTTTGCGGTGGTCGCGGTAATTTTGCACCGAGGACAGCACCGGCCTAAAAGGATTGAATACTTGAAAACGTATCCCCGCGTTATTCAAAGTCTGTTCCCAGTTTTCCGGCAGTTTTTTCATACAGCCTAAATCATCGTATAAAAAACGTATATCTATGCCGTCTTTTGCCTTGCGCTTTAATATATCCATTATACCGTCAAGCATCTTTCCCGCGGTAATAATGAAAAATTCCAAAAAAATATATTTTTCAGCTTTTTCCAGTTCAACAAGCAGCCGTTTGTAAAAATCCTCACCGGAAGGGAAATAAACTGTTTCTGTCCGCGTATACACAGGAAAACCGTGCTGTTCCTGCAAATAGCGCGCCTGTATAAAATATTTTTCGTTTTCCAGTTCTTTCAGCGCGTTTCCGGGCAGCAGAAAAAAAGGACGGCTTTCCCGCACCGCTTTTTTTATATTTGCGCGGTATTTACGCGGGTCAGACTGCAGATAGAATACCATGTAAAAAAGCCCGCCAAACACCGGAAAAGTAAGTATTAAAAAAATCCATGTTATTTTGAACGCGGGTTTGCCGTTTTTATTGAGGATGTGTATAGAAACAATAACGCTTAAAAATGACAACGCAAAATTAATATATATTAAAACGCTGGAAGATATTGCGGCAAGCACAAAGATAAATACAATTTGCACCATGAGCAGCGCCATAACAGATGCTTTTTGTTTAGAAAAAAAAAGTTTTGCCCGTTTGCTCATTTCAAATTGTACCGGGAACCGTTTCAAATAAATTCCGTTTTGAAACGGTTCCGGCGATATTACAGCCTGCCCGAGAATTCTGTTAAATGGGCAATTTCTTTTGCGAGTTTATCGTTTATGTCGGTTTTCTTTACCCTGTAACGCCAGTTGCCCCCTCCGATAGTCGCGGGAACATTCATGCGCGCTTCGTTGCCTAAGCCCAAATAATCCTGAAAAGGAATTATCGCGGTGCGCGACGGCGACATCAGCGCGGCGTTTACAAAAGCCTGCGCCCAATTGCCTTTTTGCACATTCAAAAATTTTTCAGCGTATAGTCGGTCTTTTTCATTCGCGTTTTCAGGCCATGCGGCGGAAGTACAATTGTCATGCGTTCCAGTGTACACAACGCTGTTTTGTTCATAGTTATACGGCATATACAGCGCGTTTGCTTTTTCGCGGGAATCAAACGCAAATTGCAGTACTTTAGTTCCCGGAAAACCGGATTTTGCAAGGAATTTTTTTAGTTCCGGCGTTTGATAGCCTAAATCTTCAGCAATAATTTTTTTGCCCGGGAAATGTTCGCGTATCATATTAACAAAGTCTATACCCGGGCCGGGTTTCCACACACCGTCTTTTGCGGACTTGACACCGGCATTCACCGTATAATAACTCTCAAACCCGCGGAAATGGTCGATGCGAAGCACATCATACAGGGTGAAACTTTCGTTCAATCTGCGCCGCCACCATACAAAACCGTCCCGCCGTATCGCGTCCCAGTTGTAGAGAGGGTTGCCCCAGAGTTGGCCGTTTTTGGCAAAGGGGTCGGGAGGGCAGCCCGCGACAGCGGCCGGCTGCATATCCGCTTTTAGGTCAAAAAAACCGCTATGCGCCCATACATCAGCGCTGTCCAGCGCCACATAAATGGGCATATCGCCGATGATAGATATGTTGTTTTTTCGCGCATACCGCGCTAATTCATCCCATTGTTTATGAGCGATGTACTGTTCAAAGAAATAGTATTGAACGGAATCTTTATATTCCTTTTTTATTTTATTAAGCGTCTCGTTGTCATGTTTTTTTAATTTTTCCGGCCACTGCAAAAAACTTTTGCCGCCCTGCGTATCTTTTATAGTCATAAAAAGCGCGTAATCGGTGAGCCAATCCGAAGTTTTACCGCAAAAACGCATATACGCCGTATCCATCTTTAATCCGCGAAAAGCCGCCCGCAAACATTCGCGCCTGTTCTGGTAAAGCGCGGCATAATCGACCTTTGCGCTGTCGCCGCCCCATGACCATTTCTTTAATTCTTTTGCCGTCAACAAGCCATCTTTGACAAGTATATCAAGGTCGATATAGTAGGGGTTAAGCGCAAAAGCCGAAAAACTCTGGTAGGGGCTGTCCCCCCAACTTGTAGGGCCAAGCGGTAAAATTTGCCAGTAACATTGCCCGGCTTTTTTCAAAAAATCCACCCATTCGTAAGCGCACTTGCCAAAAGTGCCGATGCCATAAGGGGCTGGAAGGCTGCTTACCGCAAGCAAAATCCCAGCCTCGCGTTTTTCTACAAGCGCATCTGCTGTTTTTTGTGTTTTCATATTTCAAGCGTACACCATTCATGTCTAAAATACAAGGGGGATGACTGCAGTATTCTTATTTTTTCGCCTGTCCGAAAACCCGTTTGCTGAACAAACAGCCTGCCCTTTTTCAGAAGGTTCCTCTGTTTAGCAGCGGAATTGCTTCTAGTACGGACAAAGGGATTTTTTCACCGCCGCTGGCGCGTCCCAATCTGCGGTCGCGCCGGTTTTCGCCATGGTAGTCGCTGCCGGCGCTCATATACAGCCCCAGCGATTGGGCAAGCGCCTCCAGTTTACGCGCTGTGTGGACGGTTGCCGAAGGATGCCTTGTTTCAATCCCGTCGAGACCGGTTGAAACAAGATGCGCGGCAAGTTCCGGTAATTTTCCCCATGAAACATACAGGCTTGCCGGATGCGCCAAAACCGCCAGCGCCCCCGATTCTTTGATAACACTGAGAGCAATCATATAATCGATACCGACGCGGGGTATATAGAGGCTTTTACCATGCCCCAAATACCGGTCAAAAGCCTGCCGTATTGTGCGAGCCGCCTTCAGTTTGACAAGATATTCGGCAAAATGTGGCCTGCCCACGCTCCCCTGCCCCGCGATTTCGCATACTTCCGCATAATCGGCATCCCAGCCGTTATCCCGCATGCGCTCGATAATACGCAGATTACGTTCACGCCTCGCTTCGTTTGTTTTGAGCAGTTCGCGCTTAAATGATTCGGAGGGGCTGCGCAGCCCCAGCGCAAGCAGGTGAAATTCGCCGCTTATGGCAAAACCCGGAACGCTTTTACGGTCTATATCAAGTTCCGCGCCGGGAATAAAACGAATGCCATGTTTACGCGCTTCCGCGGCCGCTTCCTCAAGACCGCCTGTAGTATCATGGTCGGTAAGCGCCAGCGCGGCCAATTCCAATTTTCCGGCCGCCCGTACCAATTCCCCCGGACTTAACTTTCCGTCAGACGCTGTAGAATGGGTATGCAGGTCAATGAACCGCGCGGTACTGGGCATTATGACTACAAAACCTCAGAAACGTTCTGAAAAAGCCGGTTCATTGCTCTTTTGTATATATCCATTCTTAAAAACGCCTCATGTTTTCAGTATATCTTTGAGCGCCGCCGCCAATTCTTTCAAACCTGCCCGTGAAAACACCGAAATTCCAAAAACCCGCTCATTTTCACAGCGCGCGCACAGCGCGGCAAGTCGTTCCGGCGCGCCGTCCATATCGAGTTTGGTACCAACGATTAGGCGTTTTTTTACGAGGAGCGAAGGGTTATAAGCGTTCAGTTCGGCGCAAAGAGCGGGAAACGCCGTAAGGCAATCATCATGAGACAAGT
>JAIRPM010000092.1 GCA_031257075.1 Spirochaetaceae bacterium | reverse complement strand
CAAAACTCCCCATGCGGTGGCGGCCTACTCGACCCGGCGGCACCGGCTGGAGTTTTACCAATGGTAAAACTCCTTAGCTAATCCGGCGCAGCCGGATTAGCCGCTGGCCTACTCGGCCCGGCGGCACCGGCTGGAGTTTTACCAAAGGTAAAACTCCTTAGCTAATCCGGCGCAGCCGGATTAGCCAACCCCCTTGCGCAAATTCGGGATGGGGGGTATGGTTTAGGAGAAAGGGGCATTAGCTCAGTTGGTAGAGCGATAGGTTCGCAATCTATAGGCCAGGAGTTCGACTCTCCTATGCTCCAAAGAATGGGTTTTGGGCGCGCCCGCGCGGTGCGGGTTAGCCGACTTTGGCTGTCTGGTTAATAAGTATGCCTAACATTTGGTCACCCGATTGTATCACTTTTTGATTCGCTTCATACGCCCGGTTTACTTCAATCAAATTAACCATCTCTAAAACAGGGTCTACATTGGACGCTTCCAAAAAACCTTGCACCACACGCGGGCGCTCGCCAACCGGAAGCATCTGCGCATCCCCCGAAACCGGCGTCGATTTCCATAGGCTGTTCCCCTGCTTTTTCAAATCACGGTCATAATCAAAGCCTACTATCTTGAGCGTATCCAGAAGCACCGTGTCATCCCACGTATTGCGCTCGCGGTCTACCAGTTGCTCCGGCTCCGCATACTGCGCGTTTACCCAAACATTCCCCTGTTTGTCTACCTGAAAATTGTTCGCCTTTACGCGAATGGGGCCGTTTTCACCAAGTACCGGATAGCCGTCCTTCGTCTCTAAAAACCCTTCCTTGCCAAGCATAAACGCGCCGTTGCGCGTGTAGCGCTCCCCTTGCGGAGTCCGCACGGTAAAAAAACCTTTGCCGTCCAGCGCTAAGTCAAAATCGCTTGCCGTCTCTTTGAACGCGCCATTCTGAAAGTCAGTGTAAAGTTCATTGTACTCTACCCCCATACCAAGTTTGCCAATAATAGGCGCTTCGTCCGCCGACCCAAAAGGATGCCGGTATACGCCGTCATCATTCATACGGCGTAAAAGCAGTTCTGGAAATGCCTTGTGTATGGAAATGTCTTTCTTGTAACCGTTTACATCAACGTTGGCTAAATTGTTAGCCGCCGCATCAAGCCGCCATTGCTGGGCGCGCATCCCGCTCGCCCCCGTAAAATACGTTGTTATCATCTCTCCCTCCCGGTTGGCTCCGGCTCGCCCGTCCCACTAACGGATAAACCACCAACAATTCTATTATCGGAATATCTAAACAGATTCGTAAAATCCCCGCACACCCCCATACCCGCGCCGGCCTGCGCCGGTTAGGCCTTTCTATGCCGCTCAGACTTCCCGAAGAAAGCCGGTCAGAGTATCATTGAAGTATGATAACGGTGATTTCCCTCGGCGGTTCAATGATTGCGCCGGACGCTGTTGATACAGCCTACCTTTTACAATTCAAACAGATGCTCGAAAGCCACCTCGCCGCGTTTCCTCAGGCGCGCTTTGTACTCGTAGCAGGCGGCGGCGCGCCGGCGCGGCTCTACCAAAACGCTTACCGCGAAATAATGAACGGCGCGCCGGCCTCCGGCGACGAAGCCGACTGGATTGGCATTATGGCAACACGCTTAAATGCCCAACTTGTCCGCGCCGTTTTTGCCGCCTATGACCCGCCCCCCGTTGTTACCGACCCTACCGCGCCGTTTGAATGGAATGGCCGCGTTCTCGTGGCGGCCGGCTGGAAACCAGGCTTTTCCTCCGATAACGATGCCGTCATTCTCGCCCGGCGTTTCGGAGCGCGTACGCTTATCAACCTCTCAAATGTCGAAAGAGTATACACCGCCGACCCCAGAACAGACCCGGCCGCCCAACCGCTTGACGCATTATCATGGAAAGATTTTCGCGCCCTCGTGGGCACCGGCTGGACGCCGGGAAAAAACACCCCCTTTGACCCCGTTGCCAGCAAACATGCCGAAGAAGCCGGCCTCACCGTAATATGCGCCGCCGGAGCAAACCTGGATAATGTGGCCGCCATCCTTACCGGCAGGCCATTCACCGGCACCACCATAGGTTAAAGCCGCAGTCCCGCAACGCCCGCCGCCGCTTAAGCGCTTGTGCGAATAGGCACGGAAAACCGCGCCGGTGTGATTCTAATGGGATAGGGGGGTAGGAAAAGCAGTCCCCGCCTGGAAGGGCGGGGCTGGGCAAAACGGCCTACTCGATGACAGCAACAATGTCGGCCATTTTTAGAATGAGGTGTTCAATACCGTCTATTTTGACCTGAGCGCCCGCGTATTTGTCGTACATTACTTTTTGTCCGGCAGATACGGTAACTTTTTCTTTTTCGGTACCAGGCCCAACGGCAACCACCGTCCCCGTCTGGGTCTTTTCCTGAGCAGTATCCGGGATGATGATACCGCCGGCGCTTTTGGTTTCGGCCTTTTCAATTTTTACCAAAACACGGTCAGAAAGTGGTTTGATTGTCATAAAATCCTCCAAATTTGTTTTTATTCGGCACAACGAAATCCGTTCCGCCGTAGGCGAACCGCCTAGCCTAAGGGTAGGCGAACCTATGATTTGTGTCAAGAGCCCCGCGCCCGGCAGCCGGAGGCCGGAGTTCGGGAGGCGGGAGCGATAAGCCGCCGCTTCCCGCTGCCTGCTGCTCACGCCCGCTACCCATTTTGACACAAACTTCGCAATCCGCTACACTATACCCAATGAAGAAACGATTTTGGCCGAGGCTTTTTACGCTGCTGGGCGTGTATGTTTTTGTGTTTCTGGTGCTTGTGTTCGTTCAGTGGATGCGCAGTGATGTATTCTCGCACAAAATCGGGAGCCTTACCGTAAGCGGGAAATATGCCCGCCTGGAAAACGGCTCGCTGCCTCCGGTTCGTGAGACGGTGCGCGGGGATGAATACGATGTGGATAATTCCGCAAAGATTACGTTCAAGGGTCTCGAATTTCTGTTCGGCGATGATGAAACGGCGGCAGTATGCATAAGAAATGACGGCAGCACGTATGCGGTCTATCCGCGGCTGATGAGCCTGACCGCCCAGTATGTCCGCTTTGTGCTTGCGCCGGATAGAGATTCGGAAAGCGATGCCGCCGTTGAATTAAATTTCTATCTGCAAAGCGAAGATGATGCCGAAAAACTGGTG
The DNA here is from genome assembly GCA_031257075.1 of Spirochaetaceae bacterium. Lineage (GTDB taxonomy): Bacteria > Spirochaetota > Spirochaetia > Treponematales > Breznakiellaceae > JAIROZ01. Next base: position 1,958 of record JAIRPM010000092.1, on the reverse strand, counting down.
CTTAGTTCTATACTGCCGGATGATGTTGATGAGTTGAAGATTCCGTTTGCGGTGCTGTATAAATCCGCCCTTTCAAAGGGTGAAAACGGGGAAGTCTACATTTCCGCCGAAGGGCGGGGATGGCGCTTTGACCGGCCGTCGGCGGACTTTGAACAGGGGATTGTCATTCTGACGCAAAAGACGCCGGTTTTGGCCTATCAGCAATGGGGACGGCAATCGTTTAACCTGCTTGAATACATAGTTGCCGGTTCAATGGAAAAATCGCGCTTTAACGAAATTGTAGGGCTTTGGCTTAACAAAGCATACGCGCGTTGGTCGGCGCAAATCCAGAATACCGACGATGAAGAACTTGTTTCCGCATGGGTGGCCGAGTCGGCGCGGCGAAGTAGATACGAATCGGCTTTGGAACGGATACCCGCCGCCTTCGCCAACAGCGCTTCCCGTACGTATTTTTCTTCACCTTTTATGGGGGGGATGGCGCTTGCCGCGCAGAGCAAATCGGAATTTGAAAGAACAAACGCGGCGCGGCTTGCCGCTCTTTTGGAGAACGATTTTGCCGCGTTTTTGCGGGAATATAAGGTTTTTATTTACCTTGCCCAGCGCGGCTACAACAACCTTTTTGACGAAGCAATACGCAATATACGGCTGCTTCAGCCTGATTCGCTTACGCCCGACCTGCTGCCCGCTGTTTTTGAAGGCTGGTGGGCATGGAATGTGTGGCACGATGGCGAGGATAACCCGTTTGAGCCGCTGGCGCAGCAGGCTCGTCATATTGTGGCCGAACAGTTGACCAAAGACCGGCAAACGGGCGAAGTGTTTATGGTTGTATCAGGCAGCATTGATGTTATGTACAACGCGGTGCTGGGCAGCGCCCTTGCCGCTTACGGCGAAGTTTCGGGCAATACCGAATGGGCCGCGCTGGGGCGTTCGTTTATCCTTTCCTGTCTGGCATATTCAAACGATGCGGGCGTGCTTCCATCCGCGTTGAACGAATACAGCGGGAATATTGGCGTGCCGGAAAGCGCCATCAACCTAGACCCGTTGAATGTGTATAAGGCGGTCGCGCTTTCGGATTACTACCCGCATGCGGTTGGTATGAGTACGCTCGTGCGGGGCGCATGGCTATGGACGATAGCGCCGTCCATAGCCGCTTCATTTGCAAACAATGTGCTTGATTTTGCCATTACGTTTCCGGCGGGAGGCGCGCACTATATGCTGGTAAGCGGCATCCGTTCTTTTTCCAAAATACAGATGCGTGGCATTGATTACCGCTCCGACCCGCAATTTGAAAACTGGAACGCGCCCGGCTGGGTTTATTCACCGCAGGAGCAGACCGTGCTGGTAAAACTCGTCCACAAAGAACCGGTAGAACATATCAAAATATATTTTTAGTACGGCCTCAATGCTTTTGCCGTTTGGCCGCACTGTTCCAGGGCCATTGACAAAAATGAAATTGTAGAATAGAGTGAAACCCTATGGCAGTTGCCTTTCCATTCTTAATTAGCATAGAACAAAAACCTGTGAAGCGTTGGTTTCGGCGATAAGGATGCTGTATGTCTCCTTCGTCTAGTGGTTAGGACACCGGGTTTTCATCCCGGCAACACGGGTTCGACTCCCGTAGGAGATGGATTGCCGCAAAAGGCTTTTTACAAACAAACTCTTGAATTGTCAAAATTCAAGAAAAGGCTTGTTCGTGTTTCTGAACAAACCTGAACTCATTAGGAGGAAAATATGAGCATAATCGAAGGAATTACCGCGAGGGAGATACTGGACTCACGCGGAAATCCCACAGTAGAAGTAGATGTGGTGCTGGAAGACGGCACAATGGGCAGGGCGGCAGTGCCGTCCGGCGCGTCAACCGGCGAACACGAAGCGGTCGAACTGCGGGACGGCGACAAAAGCCGTTACCTCGGCAAGGGCGTTCTTAAAGCGGTCGAAAATGTAAACAACATCATCGA
>JAIRPM010000021.1 GCA_031257075.1 Spirochaetaceae bacterium | reverse complement strand
GCAGGATGCGCTTGAATCTGGCGGCATGAGCGCCGCCGCCCAGCGCGAAGCCTACCGCTCCGGCGACCCGGTAAAAGCCGCCGCCGCCAGTACCACTAACGCCGATAAAGATTACATCGTGGCGCTGTCCGCGCTGGCAAATCAGTAAAGCAACGCCGCGCTGCCGGGCAGCAGGGTTATCACGGCGGTATCGGGGGGGGGGGGGGGATTGCCTCCTCCCCCTAAACCGGGGATTATTTCCGCATTTTCTACAAAACACCGGAAGAAAAAGTTACCCGTATGAAAGAACTTTTTAACGCGCTTCCGCCCCGCTTTCAGGACTATGCCCTCGAACAGTTGGAATTGCTGCTAAATGCCACAACGGAATGACGCGGACAGAGGCGCGGCAGGGTACTTGACATACTTTTACACCATGTGATATACTACTTTTATGAATACAGTATTCACTGAGAAACGCATGGCGCATGGCGCATGGCGCATGGCGCATGGCGCATATACCCTTCATTCTGAGTACCTTCTAGCTATTCGCGGCATTTCGCGCCGCCATCTATACTTCCGCAGCATCTCACAAACCGCGGAGGGCTTATGTGACATAAACCCTCCGTTATCGTAACGCAAGGGGGCGTGTCAAATCCAAAACATAGGCTCTTAACTTTGTTGCCAAAGTAAGGAGTAATTTATGGCAAACAAAAGATTTTGGCTGGTAATACTGGCGGGAACTCTGGTATTAGGATTCAGTTTGACTGGATGTACCACATTTCAAGCATCAGGATTGCAACTGGGATTGGTTATCAACGGTCAAAAATACCAAAAAGTGAGAGATTTTTCCGAAAAAGAATGGACGAATAAATTTCTTGGCTGGGGAGGCAACGGCGGCACTTTGTTCAACCTTTCATCTGACGCAACTGACCCGCAAGTTCGGGAAGCAGTCGAAAAAAATATCAAGAAATATGATGGTGATGCGGCTATTGATGTTAAAATAAAGTACGGCTCCAACCCGATACAGTGGATTCTTTCATATATAACCGCGGGAATATGGGTTCCAGGAACAGTTACAGTTACCGGAACAATAGTAAAAGCGGTAAATTAGTTAAAAAGCAAAGAAATCCCGCCCTCATTCTTGTTGGGCGGGATGAGTCAGCAGTCCGTATCGAGCATGTCGAGGGCTTCGGGGGTGAAACCTTCGGCGCGGAGGGCGGAGCGTTTATAGACGCCGGATTTTTAATGATGAATCTCTTTCTATTGGCAGCAGCAGTATTCCTGTAGCTTCCGCGCGGAATACCATAAACTTTACAAAAGGTTCTGCAACGTGGGTACATCCATATATAGAATAGCCTCCCCCCCCCCCCCCCATACTCAATTGTCTGCGGCCACTATCTGTATTGCCATACTGCTTATGCATTGGTAATGCCGATACGGAATTTCAGTTTGCGGCAGCCGTTGCAAATGCGGTTAACCTGCTTGTTCGACCAGTTCTGACAGGAGCGGAATCAGTTGTTTTTTGCGGGAAACTATATCTTTGAGCAGATAGATGCCTTCTTCTAAACGAGGAAAATTGATTTGCGCAAGGAAATCTTTTTTTGCTGTGATAAAAAGCAGCGAATCCAGTACCGTAACATCGGTAACAAGTAAAGCGCAAAACAACTGCCCGTTTTTGGCGCGTTCTTCTTCCAATGCGGTGATAAGTTCAGAGCCGCGAAAAATCATTTCATCCGGCGTAGTTGTTTCTATCTGGCTTACCGAATAAGTACTATCTTTTTCGGTATATTTCTTCATATCCAGTGTTACAATTTCCGCTGCGCTCATTTCGCGGGTAGTGTTTGCCGCTTTCTGCATATCGCGGGTAAGTTCGTCTATCACAAGCCCGGTAATATCCGCCAAGTACTCCGCGGCCTCGCGGTCGGTGTTAGTGGTGGTCGCTGATTGCAGAGAAAGCGTATCAGCAAGAATACCGCACAACAAAATAGACGCTATTTTTTTTTCTATCGGAATAAGTTGCTCACGGTACAGGTTTGTTATAATAGTACAGGTCGCGCCCACTACTTTGTTAATAAAGGTAATGGGATATTTTGTAGACAAATTGCCGAGTCTGTGGTGGTCAATCACTTCGAGTATTTTGTAGTTTTCTATGCCTTCAATTGCCTGCGCCGGTTCATTATGGTCAACCATAATGATTTCCACATTCGGTTCTTCAATCAAATCATTTTCAAAAAGCACCCCCACGACCTTGCCCTCATCATCACCTACAGGAAGGCAGCGGGACGGCGCTTTGGCAAGCGGGACGCGTATTTTTTTGATAGTATCTGTTTTGTAAACCAGCGGCACGGAATTGTCGCCTATTTCGCTTACCGGCGCGGAATACATTACTAACATTGACGTAAACGATGTATCATAGGGTGTGCTAATCACCGATACATGGTTTTCGTTTGCCAGTTCAACAAGACCGGGCGCAAGCGTGTTTCCGCCGGAAAGAATGAGTACGCGCACTTTTTTACGGATGCTGTACTCCTGCAAATCCCAGCGGTCGCCCATCACGATTATCGCGTTTTCCGCCGCCTGCGTTTCCAGTCGTGTGCAAAAGTATTTGTTGTATGACGCGGCCACGATAATCGGTGAACGTTTTACTTCTTCGTTATCAAAAAGCGTTATCGACTGAGCGCGGAGCGTTTTTACCAGATGGTTTATCGAAACCGGAAAAGTCGCTTTTTTGTTGGGATTTATCGTGGTAATAATATACTGCGCGAATATATTGTAATTGAGCATACACCGGTAGCGCCCGTCTGCATCAACAACCGGCATAACGCGCAGGCCGCCTTTTTGCATCTGTTCAAGCGCTTCCCAGACGGTAACATCGCCGCGCACCGTAACCGGTTCGCCGTAAATATAGTGCTGCGTTTTTGGCACAAGGTCGGGAAGATACTCCGGCGGTTCAACCCCAAACCGGTCAAAAATATACTCGGTCTGCGGTGTCAGTTTCCCTGCCCGTACCGCCGAACAATTGTCATAACCTTGTGCCTGTTTGAGTTTTGCATAGGCCGCCGCCGAAATAATCGAATCTGAATCCGGATTCCGGTGCCCAATAATATAAATTTTTTTATCCATAAAAAAGCCGTTTCAATAATTATACCCAAATATTGCGCTGACGTGAAGCGGGTCGCATTATCACAGATTTTACTTTTAGCCGCGCCGGCGGCGGCATGACGTTTCTTTACGACCTCCGCGTCCGACAGCAGGACGACCGCAACCAATGGCTCATATCGGGAGAGCAATTCTCTGGTCTTGTGCCGCTTGTAAATGCCAGCCTAAGCGTAAGTTGGATATGGCGCGGACGCTACTTCCTTGACCTTGCCTTCGAAGGACGACTGCTCCTTACGGACAACTACCCCCTATACGGCGCTCCGGTGATTTCTTTCGGGTTAGTACTTTAGGGCACGTCCAATGCATGAGAGTATGATATAATAGTAACAGCCTTGGGAGGGGCAAATGGCGGTGAAGCCGAAATGATTATACAGCGCGGCGCGAACTTCAAAATAACAAAAATGAAAAAGGAGGGAAGCAAGATATATATGGATGTGGAAGTTCACCCGGAAAAAGGGTATAAATTGATACAACAGAATCCGGACGAATGGAAAGGCGCTAAAGATAAGTTCAAGTAGGAGATTAAAATGGAAAAACAGAAAACTTTTATTGACAGACTGGAAGAGGACGGCGAGGAGTTCGGCGCGGGGTTTGTATTCGCTGATTGTAAAGTATGCGAAACTTGTATGTTTAGATACAAAGAAACTCCCCCGTATCTTTATGGGGATGGTAAAGACCACGCATACGAAAATGGTAATTGTCAAATTTATGAAGGCGACATTGGCGATAAACCTTATGAAGTAATGTTCAAAGGCGCGGAATGCGAATTATACGAGGCGGAGGAATAATGTACCATAAAACTTTACAATACAAAATTACATCTCTCTTAATAGGCACAGCCGTAGGGGACGCGCTCGGAGTTCCTGTCGAGTTTATGTCTCGCGACAGTTTTCACATTACAGATATGCGCGGTTTCGGTACGCATAACCAGCCCGCAGGTACTTGGTCTGACGATACATCGCTCTCTCTTGCCTTAGCGGACTCGCTTTCACGCGGTTTCGACCTCGCGGATATAGCGCGGAACTTTATCCGCTGGCGCGATGAAGGCGCGTTCACCGCTCACGGCGATGTATTCGACATCGGCATATCTACTTCAAAAGCCATTAACCGCCTCATATCAGGCATAACCCCGGAAAAAGCCGGATGCTCCGGCGTGAACGAAAACGGTAACGGCAGCCTTATGCGTATTGCCCCGCTCGTATTTTACCTTGACGATAAACCTCATGCGGAGCGCTTCCAAATAACAAAAGCCGTCTCCTCTATTACACACGCCCACGAATTGTCTGTCGTTGCCTGCCTCATTTATCTTGAATACTTGCTAAAAATCCTCAATGGTGAGGATAAGCGCGATGCTTATTTTAATTTGAAAGCGGATTTCAAGTTATACTACCCGCCTTCCATTGTGATGTATATCAGCAGCGCCGCGCTTGTAAAGTTCAACCGGATTTTAGAAATGGATATAAGCGACCTGCCGGAACAGGAAATAAAGAGCGGCGGTTTTGTTATCGACACTCTTGAAGCCGCGCTCTGGTGTTTTCTTACCACAGAAACTTACACCGATGCCGTTCTAAAAGCCGTAAACTTAGGCGGTGATACCGATACAACGGCGGCGGTAACAGGCGCTCTCGCCGGGCTTGCCTACGGCTTAGACGCTATCCCAGCGGACTGGCGCAAAACCCTCGCC
>JAIRPM010000194.1 GCA_031257075.1 Spirochaetaceae bacterium | reverse complement strand
CATCTGTTCCGTTAAACGCGCCGGGCATTACGCGGAACCGCGCCCTTCCCGGCAGCGAATGGACAAGCGCGGCGCGCATATTATGCCTCCGCTCCGGCAGGCGCAGCGCCGGTCTGTTTGCCGGCGGCTTTGCGATGGGCATCCGCTTCGGCAAGCAAGTCTTCCGCCGACTCCCTCACGGTTTCCGCCGCTTCCATAGCCTTGTCGCGCAAATCCATAACGCCGCCAAGCGCCTTTGCGCATACTTCACGAATTTCTTTGGCATTCTTGTACACCAAAGCGCCTGCTACCGCCCCGCCAACAAAGGCGAGCCCATACTTCCACCAATTATTCATTTTTCCTCCTGAATAGAGTTCTACAAAGTTAGAACCAACTTACATAGTTATATCGAACTAACAAAAAAATATCAAGAGGCAGGGAAACGCGGTTTTTGGCGCGGCAGAGTCTAAATGGCACATACAGAGGGCCACGCCGCTTAAATCAATTTAATCAGCATTGCTTTAGCAGGTTACTAGTCTTTTCTGGAGCCTTGTTTCAAGGCTTTTTTTTGTTCACGGTTTATTGTGTATATGTCCAATAGATCGCCCCGTAATTCGCTTAATGTAAATTTATTTTCCTCAATGGTATGTTCCTGTTCATTATATAATTGCTCGCGCGCTCCTTCTAATGTATGTTTTTTTTCGACAACTAAATGTTTTATACGCAGTAAATATTCAACATCTTTTTTTGAATATATAAATTTTCCGCTGCCATCTTTGCGCGGCTGTATAAGAGGAATTTCATCCTGCCAGTAACGGATAGTATGTGGCTTTATATTTAAAATTTTTTCCAAATCGGCGGAACTAAATGTATTCATCTTTGATACATTTCCTTATTTTTGCCCCGCCGTTCCGCGCCGGAACGCTGCAATTCAACTTTTATTGGAATAAGAGAATATCCCAATTCTTCACGGATTTGCCGTGTGATATATGACATATAGTTTTGTTTACATGCTTCCGGCCGGGATACAAAAAGCCGGAAAACAACCGGATTTATTCCCGTTTGCACCCCGTATTTTATCTTAAAACGGGTAAGCGGCCCGGAGGGGGGGGGGTAACGGCGCTGCCATTCTTCCAGAGCCGCGTTAAAAGCCGAAGTAGGCGTTTGTTTGTGCAGTTGTTCCTTCATTTTAACACATGTAGAAAGCAGCGCCGCAATCCCCTCGCCGGTAAGGGCGCTTATTGCGGCAATAGGCGCCCACTGCATTTTGCTGAAAGCATAGCGTAGTTTGTCCGCGGCGGCATTGCGGGCGTTTGGTATGGCTTCCATTAAATCCCACTTATTAAGCGCAAAAAGCACGCCTCGTCCGCGCTCGCATGCAAGGGCTGCTATCTTTTTATCCTGGTCAGATATATTCTCCGGGGCATTTATTAAAAGAATAACAATATCCGCATCATCCATTGTTTTTATAGCGCGGTTCACGCTGTAGTATTCGATATTTTGAGTTACTTTTGTTTTACGGCGTATGCCTGCCGTATCGCATACAAGAAAGCGTTTCCCTTTCCATGCAAATTCGCCTTCCAGTACATCACGAGTAGTACCCGGCACGGGAGTTACTATTGAAGCGGCGCTCGCGGTGAGGCGGTTCGACAACGTTGATTTTCCCGTATTGGGTTTTCCCGCCAGCGTAATCCGTATCGTTTCTGTATCGAATGTGTCATAGTCATATTCATATCCGCTATATGTGTTTTCTTCAAGGCGGGAGGCAACCGCTTGAACAAGTTGGTCAATATTGTCGCCATGTTCAGCGGAAATCATGTATATCGTTTCAAAACCATAACGCAAAACATTCCATGCTTCCGCCGTTTTACGCCCGCCTTCGGTTTTATTCACCGCAACTATCAGCCGGTTTTGCAGAGGGCGCAATGTTTCGATAAATTCTTCATCTTCTCCAGTAATATTCTCCGCGTCCAGAAGGAGTATAACAACGCCGGCCTGTTCAAGTATGCCCAGCGCGCGGTCTACAACGAGTTCTTCCAGCGCGGCATCTTCCGGGTTTCGCGCCCTGTCCAGTTTGAAACCTCCCGTATCAACAAGCATAAGAGGTTTACCGCAAAGTTCAGCGCGGCAAAAAACAGGGTCGCGGGTTAACCCCGCTTCCGGGCCGGTAATGGCGCGGCGCTTGTGCAACAACCGGTTAAACAGGGTTGATTTGCCCGTATTGGGACGACCGGCAATCGCTACAATGGGCAAACGGCGCGGATTCATTCTTCAATGTCGATAAATTTATACTTGGCGCTATCCAAAAGATAGCGGGCCTTACGCTGGGTTATGATATTGTTAAGTCGGAGCGGCGGGTATGCGTCCGGGTCTATGGCAAGCGCCGCGTCAAGATTTTGTTTAAATTCGGAATAATTTTGGGCAGGAACGCAAATTGCTTCTGCCCATGAAACATAGGGGCCGGCGGAACGCCCGGCGGCTTTTTTTAGAGCGCGTTCATAATGAATTTTTGCTTTGTTTTTGTCGCCGCCCATATCGGCGGGAAGCGCCCCGTAAAACAAAATGAAAAAATCATCCAGCGTGCCGTTATTCCAATCAGGCTGGAGTTCATAGGCGCGGAGTATGAGCGCGGAGAGTTCGGGAAGTTTTATACTGAGTGTTACATCGAATGGGTCGAGCGAAAACGCCGCCATTGTTCCGGCAACAAGCCAGTAAAGCATTTCCACATCGTCTTTGGAAAGGGAATCAAGAAAACGCTTAAAACCTGCTGTGCCAAATGCTTCATTTATTCCCGGATATTTCGCGCCCCATGCCGAGCGGAGATGTGTTACGCCGCGTAAATATTCTTTTTTTGCCCGCCGGTATTCTTTGTCACGTTTTTGGTAATCGCCGGGCGGCAGCATCGAAGCCGGCCCCTGAATAAAGGCATTGGCATTCATAATGCAGTAAGAACCGGCTTCCAGCGATAGTTTCCAATCACCGGGTGTTTTGGCGAGTTTCCGTTCAGCGCCGCTGATAATAGACGGCAAAAAAAACTTTACCGTACCCGGACTTAATTTTTGCGCCATTTCCGCCGAATTTTGTGTAGCGCACGAGAGGCAAAGAAAAAACGCCAATGCCGCGACACGGCAACCCGCGGGCAGCCAAAAAGGACTGCGGTAAAAGATACCCATACGGAAAGTCTACTTTAGCCAAGCCGCGCCGTCAAGACCTTAGTCAAAATCCGGTAATTTTCGCTTGAATAAAAAAAAAAAATTGTGTAGTCTGTATCTTACAAGAAATTCAGATAAAATGAATATTTCAAACCTAAAATTGAAGGATTGGCTTAAAAAATGGTTGATTTAGTACCTGTTCACCGGCAGGAATACGAAATAGACGGGACAAAAAAGGACAGAATTGTATGCGCTGAGGCCCCGGGCAGGATTTTCTACATGGGGGAACATTGCCGGACAGCAAAAGGGCTGTTGCTGGCTTCGGGCATAGACCGCTATGTACAGGTTGCGTTTAGCCCCCGCAACGATGTATCGCTGCGATTTTATACGGCGGATACGAGCGAGCGCAAACGCACGACAACGGCGAATTTAACCTTCAAAAAAGAAGACCGCTGGGCGAACCGTATCAAAATCGCGCTCTGCCTTTTTTCGGAAATGGGTTATGACATTGGCGGCTTTAACGTTACCATTACGACCAATATCCCCCGCCATTCGGGATTGGCCTACTATGTTGCCGTTGAGGTCGCTTCCGCCGTAGCGCTTCGCAAATTTTACAATTCCTCTATCAGTGACAAAGAATTGATAACCCGCCTCCATAAACTTCACCTTGAATTTTACGAAAATGATGACAAATTGGCCGACATGCTTACTATGATGAACACCAAGCCGGATACCTACCTGCTCATAAATCCCGCGACCGGAACGGTGCGGCGGATAAAAAGCCCTTTTACGCAGTATACCACTCTTTTGCTGGATTCCAAAGTTCCATGGTTCGGCATTGAAGGCGAATTGAAACGGCGGCAAAAAGTGCTGGCACGTTCAATAGAAGCGCTGCTTTCCCGCAAACCGGAAATGGATTTTAACGAATATCCGACAGAAGCGGTAACCGCGCTTATCGCTTCCTTTGAAGAAGAACTAAGACGCTGTTGTATGCATATTGTCAGCGAAATTGTCCGCGTAAAAAAAACAGCGCGGGCGCTCAAAGAGGCCGATTTCCCGGTATTGGAAAAAATCTTTTTTCAATCGCACGAAAGCCTGCGTGATTTTTATGAGATTTCCTGTCCCGAACTCGATTGGCTGGTAAAACGCGCGCAGGAGATGCCGGGCGCGGCGGCAGCGCGTATGACGGGCAAAGGATTTGGCGGCTGTACTTATGCTGTTCTCAAGCCGGAAACCGTGGATGAATATTCACAGCGTATGGACGATTATGAACGCATTTTTGGGTTCAGGCCTGTCATTTATTTGATTAAGCCGGCTTCCGGCGCAAAGGCGCTATCATGAGAATTCTTGCTACAAACGATGACGGCTATACAAGCATGGGAATCAAAATACTCGTAAAAAAATTGCGGGAAGCGGGGCATACTGTTACAATACTTGCTCCCGACCGTGAAAGGTCTTGCTCTTCTCATGCAATGACTTCCATTATTAGCCCTATTTCTATTCAACAAATTGATGAAGGAACATGGTCGTGTACCGGCACACCTGCGGATTGCGCTCTGGTCGGCCTTTCCAAAGATTTTGGCTTTTTGCCCGAATTGGTCGTTTCCGGTATCAATTCCGGCTCCAATTTGGGGATAGACGTTCATTATTCCGGCACGGTTGCGGCGGCGCGTCAGGCAGCCCTTCACCGCGTCCCGGCTATTGCCTTTTCACTTTGTGCTTTTCGCGCGCCCTTTTATTTCGAAAACGCCGCGCAATGGGCTGCCGCCCGCCTTGATGAACTGGCCGCGCTGTGGTCGGAAAATATCTTTATCAATGTAAACTTTCCAAACAAAGAAGCCCTGCCCGCATCCTATGAACTTTGCTGCCTTTCCGGCCAGCGTTACAAAGACGCAATTATTATGCGCAAGGAAAACGGAAAATCCCGTTATAACTGTGAATTTGCCTTTAACGGTTTTACGGATGAAATTTATGAAAAAAGCGACCGTTATGCTATTGTTACCGGCAAAATAGCGGTAACGCCGGTACTCCTTGAACAGTTTAGCACAGTTGAAGCAAAACCCGTACCAAAACTTTTCCAAGAAGGCGCTGATTAGGTTTAAACGGGGTTTTGCCCTTCATCAACAGGATGGCGCGTTTTTCTTGCCCTATATTTGCGCAATACAGGCAGTTTCCACAAAAAGGTTTGGGGGAACGCCTACCGCATCGCCTGCCCGGCATACGCCGTCCGGCGAAACGCGGCTCGCCTTTTATTCTTCCAGAATTTCTTTTTCTTTGGCTTCGGCGGCTTTGTTGATTTTGGAGACGTAGTCGTCGGTGAGTTTCTGCAAATCCGCCTCGCCTTTGGAAAGGCCGTCTTCCGAAATTTCGCCGGCTTTCTGGCTCTTTTTTAACTCCTCGTTGCCGTCCCGCCGGATATTCCGCAGGGCAACGCGGCTCTGTTCCGCCTGCGCCTTTGCCTGTTTAACCAGTTC
>JAIRPM010000106.1 GCA_031257075.1 Spirochaetaceae bacterium | reverse complement strand
TCGATGTTTCTAAAATGCGTTCGACATATTGTATTTTACTGTTATCAAAAATCTTACTATAAACAATACTTGATTTATTTTTGCCATGCAATTGAACTTTTATTTCTGTCGGTTCATTTATCACAGCGGGAATAAGTTTTAAGTCATGTATTGTAAGCGGGCGTTGACCGGGATGGCGTGTTGCCTCATCCGCTTGACCATGCTGATTCAAAGCATGGCGTAATTCCTTTGCCGTTACTTCATGGACAAGACCTGATACATCAGGACCGCCTTGCTGTTTTACATCCGCCGCTTCAGCCGGCATTACCTTCTTTAGCGCCATTTTTAAATGTAAATTTTTGCCATCCACTGCTTCTTGAATAATTGCATCTAATTTTTTTTCTTTGCTTCATCACTCATTCTTCCATTATCAGCAATAGTTTCACCGGCAGTGCGGGTCGCTGCCATCGGTGGTATACCATATCTCGCCCCGTGGCGCTCCCTCGTAAAAATACAGCGCTATCTGCGGCGTAACCTCAGCAAACGGCGTTAGTTCCCCCACCGCCGGGGGTTACAACCGGCATAAACAACGCGGTAGAGGCGAAACTCGCCGCCGGCTGTACTTCCCTTGACAAGATACATTGTTTTCATTGTACTTGTAACCAGACTTGCGTACTGTTTTGCCGTTGGGCAAAACAGTACGGGAGACTCTGTTTGTATTTTGTTTTGGAGGAATTTATGAAACGAATTATCATTGCCGCAGCCTGCATCGCGGCGGTTTTGACAGGATGCGCCAAAAAGAGCGATGACAGCGCCCGGCTGGTGTACTGGTCTATGTGGAATGAAGCGGAACCGCAGGGACTGGTAATAGCCCGCGCTGCCGAAGCCTTTACCCAGGAAACCGGCATAAAAGTGGATGTCAATTTTAATGGGCGGGATATACGTAAAACCCTGCAGCCCGCGCTCGATGCCGGTGAAACCATAGACCTGTTTGATGAAGATATCGAACGGGTAGCCAACACATGGGGCAACTATCTTTTGCCGCTTGATGCGTATACCGGTAATGTTTACTCAACTACCGGCGGGCAGCCTTACAATACTGTGGTCAACAGTACGCTTCTTGACCTTGCGCGGCAGCTTGGAGGCGGGACTATCAAAAACATTCCTTACCAGCCTATGGCTTTCCTTACGCTTTACAACAAAGATTTGTTTACCAAAGCCGGTATCACATCAACGCCTGCGTCATGGGATGAATTTCTTGCGGCCTGTGAAAAACTTAAAGCAATAGGCGTGGCGGGCATCACAGTGGATGATGCCTATATGGCGTGTTTGTTTGGTTATACGATAGACCGTATTGCCGGCCTTGATGCCGCTTCAAAAATGGTAAACACCGGTGATTTTAACGTTCCCGCGGTTCTCCTTTTCGGGCAAATCTGGGAAAACATGGCAAAAAACGGTTACATTATCCCTACCGCCGCCGCCAACGTGTTTCCGGCAGGACAAGTGAACGACTTTGCCGCCGGCAAAGCGGCTATGTACCTCAACGGCACATGGCTGCCCAATGAAATCAAGGGGAATGCCCCCGGTATGAAGTGGGGCGCGTTTGCATGGCCCGCTATTGACGCGGCCGGCGATGGCATACATGCCAACAATTTTGGGGCGCAGAGTTTCGGCATTAACAAAAACACCAAATACCCGGAAGAAGCATTCCGCTTTGTCGTGTGGCTTACCACCGGCGAATGGGATGCCACGCTGGCTCAGGAAAGCTTGGGTATCCCCATGTCCAATGCTTCGGCATGGCCTGAAGCCCTTGCCGAAGCGAAAACGGTAGTAGAGGCTACTACAAAACGTTTGCCATGGGCAGTTGGTATGGAAGATAAAGCCGAAATCAACGCAAAGATTAAAGAAAATTTTGCAAAACTGATAAAAGGCGACATAAACGCCGCGCAATTTGCGGCGAATATGGCAAAATAATCGCCGGCTTGTAAGCGCTTGTGCCGGCAATTGCCGGAAAAGCGCTTGCTGGCACGGAGTTCCTATGCTTACCGTAAAAAAGCCAGTTGTCGCGGTGTTTCTTGGGCCAGCCTTGCTTTGTTATGCGCTGGTTTTTCTCTATCCCACTTTTCGTACAACCATAATGAGTTTTTTCGCTGTGGAAAGCGTCTCCGACCCGGTAAGGAAATGGGCTTTTACCGGCTTTGCAAACTACAAAAAACTCTTTACCACGCCGGTTTTTCTACAATCGCTTAAAAACATAGGGCGCATCTGGTTTTGCGGCGGTATCGGCGTAATGGCGCTTGCCCTCCTCTTTGCCGTAATTCTTACCAGCGGCAGTACCGGCCAGAAAAACGGCCGGAGCGCCGGCCGTACAACCAAGTTTTTTCGCAGCGTCATCTATCTGCCCAATGTAGTCAGCGCCATTGCGATGGGAACTATGTGGATAAACTATGTGTACAACCCGAATTACGGCCTCCTCCACAGCATTTTTGCTGGGCTTGGTTTCAAGGCTGCCGCCGCGACACTGTGGACATCACCCGGCATCCTTTTTTGGAGTATGCTTGCCGCATACTGTTTCGGCATGGTTGGCTATCATATGCTTATTTTCATAAGCGGGATTGAGCAGATACCCCGCGATTATTACGAAGCCGCGCTCCTCGAAGGGGCAACTATTTTTCAACGGTTTGTCTACGTTACCATTCCCAACATGCGCGGGGTGCTGCGTACCAACCTTGTAATGTGGACGGTATTTACCGTAGGTTTTTTTGTGTGGGGTCAGTTGTTCAGCCCGGTAAACCTCTCCAACGATACGGTTGCCCCTATGAACTATATGTACGAATTGGTTTTCGGCGCTTCATCCGCCGCCAACACTGCGCGGGATACCGGTGCCGGCGCGGCTATCGGCGTTATTCTTATGATGATGGTTATAGCCGTTTTTTATGCCAGTACTTTTATCGTAAAAAATGACGATGCGGAAGTTTGAAACAAAACATGCGCGTTTTGCTGACTTTGCGCAAAAACCGGCCGCATTGAACCAAAGGTTCAACACGGCCGGGGCAACGCTGGAAACGACGTTGCTTTAGAAACAAACGGCTTCTTGATAGAGGTCTTCTTCTTTTTCTACCGCTTTTTCGGCCGGCGCGGAGCCGGCAACTTTGAAATCAGGCCTGAATTCAACGTGTTCGGCAACAATCGTTATTTTTGAATGCACTTTGCCTTCAGGGTCATTCCAACGGTCTTGTTTTAGCCTCCCTACAACACGGACACCTCGGCCTTTTTTGCCTAAATTGTGGCAATTTTCGGCCAATTTTGCCCATGTTTCCACCTCGAAAAAACTGACTTCTTTTTCCAAACCGGCATCCTGCTTGTAATACCGGTTTGAGGCAAGACTAAAAGTACAGAGCGACGTGCCTTTTGCTGTTGAACGGAACACTGGGTCTCTTACCAAATTTCCTTCGATTAAAATTGAGTTTAGATTGTTCATACTAACCCTCACAAAAAAAGAATCCAAAAACATACGTTTCCGGCAAGGACGCTCATTGGCGCCCTCTAACCTAATAACGTCGCATCTGTTCATTCTGCATGAGGGCCGGCCGGAATCTGCGGCGGGCGCGCCTTGACCAGAGTAATGGAACCGGCTGTGCCGTCTTCGGCAATATCAATAAGCACGCCTTGTGTTTCAAGCCCGTCCCATGCTTCTTTTGTCCAGTCAGGAATGCCCGAAAGATACTCTTGAATACGGGCTTGCGCGTTATTGCCGCCGACAGAAAACTGGCTCCCTGTCCTGCCCGCATCGGTGATAACGGCTGTCCCGCCCGGCAAGACGGCGGCATCCGCTGTAACTACGCGGGTATGCGAACCAATAACAGCGCTGCACAGACCGTCCGCCATAGCAAATAGCGTTTTTTTTTCAGCGCTTGCTATGGCATGAAAGTCGAGTACAATGAACGGCGTCTCCGCGCGAAGTTTTTCCAAAAGAGCAGGCATACAGGCAAAAGGGTTGTCCGCATGAATTTTTACAAAGTGCGCTTGGCCAAGCAGTACGGCCACCGCAAGTTTTTGGGGAGCGCGGTTTGCGCTCTGGATAGTAAACACCTTCGCGCCAATGCCGGGCGCTTCTTTGTTCAAATTGAAAGGGCGTAAAACATAAGAAATGGAAGGCATGCATTCAACGAGGTCTTTTTTGAAAAAACATTGGTCGCCCAGGGTAATAATGTTCACGCCCAATTTCCGCAGGTAAGCGGCATGGTGTCTGCCAAGACCGCTGCCGTTTGTGGCGGCATCCGCGCAGACAATAACGGCATCCGCGCCGGTTTCTTTTTTAAGCGCGGGCAATGTGTTTTTTACGCAATAAATTCCGGCCTTGCCTACAATTTCGGCAATGTATAAAATCTTCATGCCGCCTGACACCTTGCCGCAAACCGGCGGTGGATTTTCATAACAAATTTTTTACCATCTCGACCGCTTTATCAATCATTTTGGAAAGAGGCAGATTCTCCATTCCCGCAAGAATGATATGGTCGTTTTGCAAAGGAATAAGAATACGCCTGCCCGGAGCGGCAAGAATAGATTCCGTCATAGCGGGGGTGATTTCACCCAGCATACTGTTTGCGATAATGATACCAATGGGGCCAAGTATAAAGTCGCCCAATGCAACTGATTGGCGTATTGCGTTTTCACCGGCGGCTCCCCGCGCCGCGCCGGCACGAACCATACGCTCAGCAGCAACAGCATTTGTCGCCAGCGCAAGGATTTCAATATCAAGCGGCGCAGTTTCTGTTTTTGCGGTTTCCTTCTTTAATGAAAAAAAACTAACAAGCCGGCGAATCAATTCTTCGCCTATGCCGCCACCCATACCGTCAATGACAACAATACAAGGCTTCCCGCTCTTTTTTGCGTTTGCGCCATTTCGTTCAGTCAAGTTCGGCACGTTCTTTAATAACCCGTTTGATAAGGCCATAGTTCACAGCTTCATCCGCCGTCATCCAAAAATCACGGTCGGTATCTTTTTCTACCTGTTCAAAGGGGACACCTGTTTCATCCGCGATAAGCCGGTTTATTTTACCGCGTAATTTTTCCAGTTCCCGCGCATGAATTTCAATGTCGGTTGCTACGCCGCGTATACCGGAAAGCGGCTGGTGAATCAGAAAATGGCTATTGGGCAAACCTACGCGCCGTTCCTTGGGGCTTGCCAACAGAATGATAGCCGCCGCGCTTGCGACCAAGCCCATGCCGATAGTCCAGACAGGCGGGCGTATAAAACGTATCATATCAAAGATAGCAAAGCCCGCATCCGCATCACCGCCCGGCGAATCGATGAACAGCCGAACCGGTTTGTCATTGATATTTTCCAACAAAAGGAGTTGTTGTATCGTTTTTTCGGCCAATTCCTTGTTAATTTCACCGGTTAAAAGAATAGTGCGCGTTTTGAGCATTCTGCCCAAAAGCGGGTTGATGTGCGAGGATTTACCTGTGTCATCGCCGCCACGCTCATAGTCATCATCATCGTCGTCATCATCGTTGTAAGTAAAATAATTCATACGGATAGTATAACGCAGCCGGCGGATTGCGGGAAGTAGCGCCCCTGTTTTTCTTTTGGTATACTATGGTATGGCTTGCTTGATTGAACCCAAAGTACTGAAAGGATTCCGTGATTTTTTGCCTGCGGATGAAATTGCGCGGCGTGAACTTGTAGCGCGGATAGAGTCGGTCTACCAAAGTTATGGCTATGTACCTATCGATACGCCCGCGCTGGAATACACGGAAATTTTATTGGGCAAAGGAGGCGGTGAAACTGAAAAACAAATTTACCGCTTTGCCGATGCCGGCGGGCGGGATATAGCGCTTCGTTTCGATTTGACTGTGCCGCTTGCCCGTTTTACCGCAGCCCATGCGGACGAACTTTCGATGCCGTTCAAGCGCTACCATATTGCGAAAGTCTGGCGCGGCGAAAACACGCAGCGGGGGCGTTACCGCGAATTTATGCAGTGCGATTGCGATGCTATAGGCGATGCAAAAGACGCGGACAATGCCCTTGCCGATTTTGAAATCCTCTGCATGATGCGCGATGCTTTGACTGCGGCCATAAACGAAGGCGGTGATTCGGCTGCCCAAGTGAAAATTTGCGTCAACCACCGAGGACTTTTTAACCGTTTTCTTGACCGGCTCAACGCTCAGGGCAAATCCGTAGACATTCTGCGCGCCGTAGACAAACTTGCCAAAATAGGCCGTGCTGAAACACGAACACTTCTTGCCGGTATTGCCGGAGAAGCGGCGGCAGATGAAATTCTTGCCTATATTGAAACGGCCGGCAACTGGAATGAAACGCTTGCCACGCTTGCCCGTATGGCCGGCGGCGCATCTCCCGAAGATGAACGGCTCCGCATAATTTACGGTATGCTGGAAGATGCGGGTATCGCGGACAGTTTTACGCTGGCACCGTCTATTACCCGCGGCCTTGACTACTACACAGGAATCGTTTACGAAAGTTTTCTGACTGCCCTTCCCGGTATAGGCTCGGTCTGTTCAGGCGGGCGTTACGGCAATCTTGCCGGACTTTATACCCGCCGCACCCTCTCCGGTGTGGGCGCGTCAGTAGGGCTTGACCGCCTTATTGCCGCATTATCCTCAATAGGCGGCGGCACACAGCGCGCCACTTACGCCCGCCTTGCCATAGCAGCCACAAACGAAGCGGCCGGCGGCCTATACCAGTTGCTCGCCTCGCAATTCCGTGCCGCCGGCATCCCCTGCGAGGTGCTTGCCGCAGACGAAAAAAAACTCACCGCTTTTTATATGAGCGCTGAAAAACGAGGCATCGGATACGCCGTGCTTGCGGGAGATACCATTACGCTGCGTGACTTATCTGCGCGCAAAAACACCGAAGGGTTGAACGCCCAAGAAGTGATAGCCTTATTAAACAACAATAAAAACCGGCAACCACAAGGGACAATCTTATGAAAAAGATAGCCGTTTCTTTTGCGAAACTTTGGTTTTGTGGACGGCCCATTTTTAAAAAACTGGAGTAAATTTTTGAATACTGAAATTATAAAACAAAAAGATTGTTTGGGTTTAACCCCGGGACTTTCAGGAACTCAAATTAAAATAATTGGTGTCATTATGATGGTATTTGACCATCTGCATCAAATGTTTTATACCCACGGCGTGCCGCTGTGGTTCACATGGATAGGACGGCCAGTGCTTCCCCTGTTTTTGTTTATGGGCGCGGAAGGTTTTATTCATACCCGCAGCAAAAAACGATACCTGTTCCAACTTTTTATCGGGTTTGAAGCGATGAACATTATTTCTACCGTGTTTACCTTTGCGCTGCCCAATGACGACGTGATGCTGATAAACAATGTGTTCCAGACATTGCTGCTCTCATGTTTGTATATGCTGTTTATAGAAATGCTTGCAGATGGAATACGCGCAAAGCAGGCCGGAAAAATAACAAAAGCGGTTTTGTTAATGACAGCCGTGGCACTTGCAGGAATCGCGCTTGCCTTGCTGCTTAACGTTGTTTTAGACGCTGTGAGTCCCGATGTGCCGCGCTGGCTGGTAGCGGTTGTATACGGCGGTATTCCCAATATTCTTGGCTGCGAGGGCGGGTTTACCGCCGTCATTATGGGGGTGCTGTTTTATCTGCTTAGGGAAAAACGCTTTCTGCAATTGCTTATGTTTGCTGCATTGGGCATACTATCCCTTGTTATGTATTTACAGGAAGGAAACAGCCTTTTTAGCGGCGGCGCCCAATGGCTTATGATTTTTGCTCTTATTCCGTTTATGCTGTACAACGGCAAACGGGGGAAAGGTGGTAAATACTTCTTCTATGTTTTTTATCCAGCGCATATTTATCTATTGTATACCATTGCGTATTTTATACGGCTGAAGTGAGATTTTGACCCGTTTCAACCGGACAAGGAAAATAATGATAACATTTTTTACGCGGCCTTATAGGGCGTTGGCTGTTTTTTTATTGATGGCAGAAATCGCGGTTCCCGTTTTTTCTCAGCCTGAAGATGTCATAACTTCTATCAGAATCACCGGTCTCAAGCGGACAAAACATCATACGGCGGAAGAACCGCTGAGGCGTTTTGCCGGTCAGGAGGCATCATCCATTGACGCAGACAAAGTGAAGGCGGCTATTATTGACCAGGGAATTCTGGAACCGCTTTCGGTTGCGATAGAGGAAGAAGCGAGCAGCAAAACGCTTGTTGTCGAGGTGCGGGAAAAATGGACGCTTTTTGCCATTCCGATTTTCTTTGCTGGTTCAAACGGGATAAGCGGAGGCGTGGCTGTTTTTGATGCCAACGCATTCGGCTTGAACCACAAAATAGCCGCAAGCGGAATGTACCAAAGCGAAGGCTGGCTTGCTATGGCTATGTATGCCGCGCTGCCCGGCAGTCCGCGTCATTTTGGCTGGGGTGGCAGCGTCTTTGTTTCCGAGGGGGAAAGGCGGGACAGCGGCCCTTCCAACGAAACCTTGCGCCGCTTCAACATACGTTCAATTGCCGCAAGGTTTTCTCCGCAA
Source organism: Spirochaetaceae bacterium (assembly GCA_031257075.1). Classification (GTDB taxonomy): domain Bacteria; phylum Spirochaetota; class Spirochaetia; order Treponematales; family Breznakiellaceae; genus JAIROZ01. The sequence continues at coordinate 9,414 of JAIRPM010000106.1, read as the reverse complement.
TACCAAATCAGTAATAGCCTGAACGCAGCTTTTCCCGTTTCTTATACGAACATAGCGCTTTTGGATACGGCATCTCCGCGGCGCGCGCCGGATTCGGGGGCGCAGTTTGTTCAGTTCGGGCCGGAATTTTCCGTCCGCAGTACAAGTTGGGATGGGTATCTTCTATCAGAAAAAAGCGCGCAGATGGAATACCATCTTGTTCTGGAAATTGACTCCCGGTTGTGGCATTCTCTTTCTTTCAAAGGGATATACGAAAAGGCCATCGTTCCCGGCTTTAGGATGAGTTTTCGCGGCGGCGCTTTGTACAGCCCCGATGTCCCGCCGTTTTTGGAAAACGGCCCCTCTGAATCCGGGGTAAATATTCTCCCCAATTCTTTTTCTGCCCGCCATTATGCGGGGCTTTCTCTAGGGCTTGAAAAATACATCTGCCGTTTTTCTTTCGGCACCATTTCTATACTTGGCGCATGGCAAATGGTCTATTCCAACGGTCCTATTTTGGAAAACCGTTTTGATTATGGCGCAACAGGGTCTCTTCGTTTTTACATGAGCCGGCTGGCTATCCCCGCGGTAGGGCTGGGCATCGCGTACAACATTCCAGAGGCATATTTTCAGTTTTCCTTCAGTATCGGAATGGCATTGTAGAGACATTATGCCGATATTGTACATAATGAGGTATAAGCAACAGACTATTGCGGCGCTGTCGGTTTGTTTTTTTTTGGCACAGGCGGTTCCGGTGCGGGGCTATTGGGTGCAGTTCAAAGAACAATGGTACCGGCTCTACCACCTGCACCTCATTCAGTACCCCGACGATACAATGGAAAACATCCGCTATTTGGAACAAGCGCTGAAAGCCGACTTTGCCAATCCGCTCTACGCGCTCGCGCTTATCGAAACAAAAGAGCAATGGGAAAAATACCGCGCTCTTTTTATGATGCATATTTACCTCAAATTGATAGAACAGTACATTTATCTGGGCAACAAATGGAACAAACGCAACGTTTATTTTTACAATGCTCCATGGAAGAAAGAAAATCTTGACAGTTTGAACACAGCGGAAACCTGCTATAAAACAGCCCTCTACTATTGGCAGGGGGCAAAGGACTGGTCGGACAAAGCAGCCGACAAGCGTTTTCGTTTTATGAATTTGCAGCGTGTACAGTTTTGGGAAGATGAATCATTCCGCATTGAACAAGGCTCGCTCGACTATGAAAAAATACTTGGCCGTGAATTGGCGTTTCTGCAAAAAGCGCGTGAGCAATTTGAAGCGATGGATGAAACCACATATTAGCGCCGCTGGGCGTGCCTTCTAATAGAAGTAATTGAACGAAAAACTAAATTGGGCGGGATTTTCGTCAACGGTGCCGTCTAACGCGGACAGTTTAAGCGCAAACTGGAATTCCGGTACAAGCCGTATGTGGGCAACGCTGACAGGGTATATAGAATAATGCATTCCCATGCGGAAAATTACCGAGTGCAAAAAATTCGGATATGTTGAATCAAGTTGGCTGCCCCAGTAACCCCAACGGTAGGCGGCAGTCAAAAAAACACGATTGGCATAAAAATGCGAAAAACCTTTTTGCAGTTCCAGTCCGAAAAGTTTTAATTCTGTTTCACCGCCGACAACCCAGTTTAACGTTGACGGTAAGGGAGTTTTATATTCAGAAAGTGAAACTTTTGAAAAATAAGTTTCTGTCAAAAGGCTGTCTCCTTGTATAGGCATACGCGGGTATTTTGTATCCCAATATGTGCCATAGAGCGTCTGCCGCATGCCGGATATATTGATAAAAGGAAACGGCTCAATGGCAAGCGTCAAAACATTTTCATAACTAGGCGTAAGCGTATCGCCGCCAAGCCATACATGAATATATCCTGCTTCTGAAAAGCCGTTGCCAAAGATTTGCCATTGCCATGTGTCCAAAGTAGATAGAATTACCCCCATATTAAAAAAATAAAAACCTCTTTGGGAACGCTCCCACGTGTAGGCCGTACCGCCCGGTATTACGGTGTCAGTTGATTTCGTTGGTCTGGGCGCGTCAAACATATACGTTGCCTGAAGTCCCGGCCTGATGTGCAGCTCTAAGCGGTTGTCTATTAGCGGGAATCTAAAATAAAGATACAGCATGGGGCGTATAACCCGCGTATCGGTTGAGCCCGGCGGCGACACCGATATTTTATCGGAATAATAAAAATAGAGAGGCAATCCAAACGAAAAATTCATCCATGTGATGTCAATAGGAACTATGCTGTATTTCCAATCATAATAAGCCTGCATAAATATTAAATTTGAATCGAATGGGTCAGACATATAAAAAAACCCGCCAAACCCGCGAAATTCGGTGCCATAGTCCGCAAATACCATTGATTCTGAAAGAAAATTGCCAAAGTAAGGAAGAGGAAACCATAGATTGAGCGGGTTGAAATGATGCCCCAATTGGTTTATCGTGTAGTAAGGCTCCCATTGATTCATGGTAAACGTGTCTGGAATGGCTGCATGGTCTGGCGGCGCAAACCCCGCAAGGGCAAGCCGCTCACGGTTCCAGTTTTCCTGCTTCAACGGAACGGTTATCAGAGAGGGCTGCTTTGCCGCCCTCGCGGGGATTTCTTCGTCAAGCACGGAAAGAGTGCTGGTGGTTGAAAGCGCCGATTTGTAATACACCTTACCGTCCGCCAGCACCGGATTGTGTACGCCGCCAAAATAATCGGTGCGGTGCAGCAGCGCCGTAAGCCCGCCGTTTTCATCAAAACAGATTTGCCCGAATTTGCTCATACGGTCATTGTTGTTATACTGAAAAACAAGCCTTCCTTCCGAAAAACGCAAATTGCGTACATAATTCCAATAGGCGGTATTTTCCGGCGGTGTCCATTCGTTTATAGCTGTTTCATAAAGCCCTGTAGTAGTGCCGGTATTGGTAACAGTCCATACATTTTTTGTTTCATAATCAAAAAATGCTATTTCACGCCGGCCCTTCACAGCGCAGATAAAGGCAAAACGGCTGTTGTCAATAGGCGCAATGTTGCCCAAAACAAATTCCGCGCTGCCTTTTAGCAGGTATTCATCGGGGGCTTTTTTGGCAAAAGGCCGGTAAACAATGTTTGTCTTATGAAGTTGCGGGGCAATTCCAATAATGCCATCGCGGAAATACCGCGCATAATACATTTTTTTGAATACGCGCCCGGTAGGAATGCCCAAGTCAGCCCAGTATTCTACTGCCTGAGCGCGTGAAAGTTGGCCGGCATTAGCGGCGGGCCTCAGGTAGGTTGAAACAAGAATACGTTTGCCATCAGGGGATATATCGAGCGAATAGGCCGCATCGTCTGTATTGGCGGCTATTCTGGTTGTGTTTTTTACCGTATTGTGAACGTATATTTTTTGACTAAACCGGTCTAAAAAATAGACTTTTTTGTTTTTAGAAACTATATCGACAATGGAAGCCGGCCTGCCGCGTTGCGGCGTAAGATAGTGGATTTTTGTTTCAACAGTGCCGCTGAGTTTTATATTATTTTCAAAGTCCTTCCATACATCAAGGATTGTTTTACCGTATACTTTTTTGAATATGTAGTAGAAACCGTTATTATACTTGGCCGGTGAAAAATGAAGTGTTTTCCCAATTTGCTGCCACAACTGCGTGAATTTTTCTTCGCCGTATACGCTTAAAAGATATTGGCAAAAATAACCGCCATAATAGTAATAAACATGCCCCGTAGGCGGCAAATCCCAGACCCCTTCCGCTTGAAACGGTGTCTTAAACGCATCTTCGAGTATATCCTGACGTAGCGTTTCTTTTATGAGCGGGTCATTGGCACGGCCAAAACCGCCTTCGCTTTCTACAGCGACCGCCGCTCCTTCTATCATAAACCATGGGGCGTTAAAAGCGAGGAGATTTGCCCAGCCGCCAAAAATTTTGTGCAGAACCTCCAGCACCGTGCCTCGGCTTTCGGCGCATATTGCATGGGTGAGTTCATGGGTAAAAAGATTTTCTATGGTATTTTCATAAGCGCTGAAATCTAAAAATTCAGGCGTGTCAAAAACCAGTATATGCGGATACGGCACCGGATTCATATAACCATTTGATTCATCCGTGTGCGGCGTTATTGATACGACAATGCGCCGTTTGACTTCTGTGCCAATCAGAGCGCTTAAACGGCTGTAAATCCCTTCCGCCCGCCCTGTCAGAAAACGCGCTGTTTCTTCTGATTCCGGCGGATAAATAAATTCAAAATGGGCTGTTTTTACCGTGCGCAATTTAGAAAACGGCTTGAAATTCTGCCCAAAAAGCGCCGCTGGAAACAACAACGCAGCGGCCAAAAAGAAGGCCGCCCGATGAAAGCCCTTCCTCAAAAAAATTTTCATTTGACACATCAGTATACCACAAGCCGAAATTTTTGAAAGTTAATAGAAGCCTGTCCGTAACGCAGCGGTGCCAGACCGCGAATACCCGGAACTTTGAGCGCTTCTATGGTACTTGTAATTTTTACCGGAAGCGCTTAAACTGGAAGGCAGAGGGAAGAAAATGGCCAGCCAACTACAATTGGTTACGTTCCAACTTGGTGAAGAAATTTATGGAATTGACATTCTCGACGTGAAGGAAATAGTCAGGGTGCAGGCTGTGCGCCCTATCCCCAATGCGCCGGGCTATGTTGAAGGCATATTTAACCTGCGCAGCGAAATTATCCCTGTTATTAACCTGCACAAGCGTTTTGGCATTCCTCTGCTGGCCGGACAGGACGAAGATAGCGCCCTGCTTTCCGGTTTTATCATTATTGATGTTGACGGTATGAAACTAGGTGTCATCATTGACCGTGTTTCCCGTGTAGTAACGATAGAACATGCCGAAATACAGCCGCCGCCGCAGATGCTCACCGGCATAGGCGCGGAGTACATTCAGGGGGTTGTGCGGCAAGGTGAACAATACCTTATCTTGTTGAATATTCGCAGCCTTTTTAACCCGAAAGAACTGCAAAAACTGGCTGAATTTAAACGCTAGGCACAAATTATGCCGATACGGATACCCCAAAAACTGCCCGCATACGAGGCGTTGACCGCTGAAAACATTTTTGTAATGACCGAAAAGCGGGCGCGGCACCAAGACATACGCCCGCTTGAAGTCGCCATCGTCAACTTAATGCCTACAACCACAGATACAGAGTTGCAATTTTTGCGCCTGCTGGGAAATACGCCTTTGCAGGTAAATATTACCCTGCTGGCGCTCGGCAGCCATGATTGGACGCATGCGCCGCCCGGCCATCTCGAGCGCTTTTATGTGCCGGTTGCTGATGCTATGCACCGCCATTTTGACGGCTTGATTATTACCGGCGCTCCGGTGGAATCACAGCCTTTTGAAAATGTCGATTACTGGGACGAACTCTGCGATGTGTTTGCCTTTTCGCGGGCAGCGGTGTTTTCCACTCTCCACATCTGCTGGGGGGCGCAGGCGGCGCTTTACTACCACTACGAAATACCCAAAGTGCCGCTTTCGCAGAAGTTATTTGGCGTTTTTGCCCATAATGTCAATGAAAAGACTTCGCCGCTTTTTCGCGGGTTTGACGATATATTTCTTGCCCCGCAGTCCCGGCACACAGAAAGCGCCCGTTCCGCGATAGTTTCTCAGAGCCGCTTGACAATTCAGTCTGAAACCCCCTGCGGCAGCCCTTTTATTGTAACAGGAAGCGGCGGACGTGAAATTTATGTTACCGGCCACCTTGAATATGATAATTACACGCTGGACAAGGAATACCGCCGCGACCTTGCCAAAGGGCTTGTTATAAACGTTCCGATTAATTACTATCCGCAAGACGATACAGCGCGGCCGCCGCTGGTTCGCTGGCGCGCCCATGCCCATCTGTTTTTTTCAAATTGGCTCAACTATGTATACCAGAATGTACCGTACAACTTGAAAAAACTCGAATCGATTTAGCCGCTATCCTTGACTAAAGGGCGCGGCTATTCTGTCCCAAGATTGACAACAACGTAATCTACCACCGTCCATATATCGTCTATCCTGCGCAGTTGGTAGGTATATCGTCTTTTTTCGGTATAGTCGCCTTGTTTGAAACGTTCCAACACGACAACGGAACCTTCGTTTGCATTGTACGCGGTACGTTCAATTTCAAAACGGACGGGAATTGCCGAAATATCGCCGTCTATTACAGCGCTCTGCAAATCGGTGCGGAAACGTTCAAGGATACGCCGCCGGCCTTCTTCGCTTTCCGCCCGCCACTGCCGTTCACGGGCAGCGTCACGGCGTACCATCTCTTCCAAATCAAGGTACAAGAAGAATTTTTCCCACTGCGATTTTTGGCGCGCAGTCAGCATAAAACGGACAACTTCATCAGGCGGAAGTTTTTCACGAACAAGCACGGCGTTGGTTTCTACGTCCAAAGCCTGCGGAATACCGTCATCCGGCGCGTAGAGCGGGGAGCGGAGGCTTAAATTCAAACGGGGCGATACCAGCGCAACAGGGTCGCTGCCGTTATTTCCCCTTGGCTGATAGTTTTGATAGCGTTCATCGGCCCCTATTTGAAGAATGTTTGTTCCCGTTTTTTTTAGCAATTCAGGGTATAAACGCGCTTGTACAACATAGTTTCCGGGCTGGTCAAGGCGGGCGTAATCGCGCAAATCTTCGACAAATGAAAACGATTCGCCCGGTTCTATGACTACTTCCCGGAAAAATATTTGCGCACTGGCGCCGCGCCGCCAAAGCAGTACATCAGACGGCTCGACAGCCCTGTTTCTAATGGTACGCACATCAAAATCGACCGAAAAAACGCGGTCATCAGCCAGCCGAAAACGATAAACATCCGGCGTACTGTTGCTGAGTGTAATTTGAATATATACAGGGTCGCCATCGGTATAATAAATTTTTTTATTGTAAAAACGTATAGAAAGTTCAGGCGCTGCCGCAGCGGCTTGGAAAACCGCATACAACAGCAGCGCCGCCCCCGCAAACAATTTTTTTTTCACGGTAAAACCTCCTTTATAGTATCGGAATTGCGTCCAAGCAGGTTAAGGTTTTAGCGCAGATTAAATTACCTCTAATCAGCGCTGCCTTAGCGCAGCGCCCGCAGTCCAAGTGTCAAAAAGAGCGCTGTCGAATGGGGGCCGGTAACGGCAAAAGGATGAGCCTTGCCATCGTTAGGGCCGCCTTCGGTTATATCGGTAAGGTACGAGAACACCATCCCTGTTTCGGCAAAAAACTGCAAAGAAGTGTTCCGTATTTCCCAATCCATGCCGGCGCGCGCAATATGTGTCCATTCGTAAGCGCCGTCATGCAAAAAGAATTTCCGGTAGTGCGGGTCGCTGCTGCGGTTGTCGCCCAGTTCGCTGTACATTGAACTGCCGTCAACTTGGCTTTCACCGGTTTCCGCGCCATGCCGGACAAGTTGGTACTGCGCATGAACAAAAATACGCGGCAGGGCAAGGAAACTAAACCGCGCTTTGATTTCGTCTGAATTAGGCTGCAAATAGTAACCAAGCGGACTTCCATGGTTTAGAAACGCCTCTTCAACAGGCCGCGAATACCATGGCGTGTCTATCATTGGATGCGAATAACAATAGGGTTCGATTTTGGTATAACTGACAAGTACGCTTGCAAAAGGCAAGAAAGGAACATTCACATGTATACCGGCTTGATAGGCAAAGAGCGCCCTGTCCAATTCAAAAATATGCGCTTCGGGATTTATTTCGTCCAAAAATACCGCTCCCCATACCGTGCCTATTCCGGGCAGTTGTAGTTTTAGTTGGGCAAATTCACCGGTATTGTCAAAGTCGCCAATATTCATCTGGTATAAATGTTTATCAACAAAAGGAAGCATATAAGCAAATTCAAAACGTTTAGGCCAAACAACCGCGCTGCCAAATCCAAAATGTATATAATTTTTATACATAATTTCTATTTGTGAAAGTGAATAAGCGTTTTGGAACGAATACCCCGAAGCCTTTTCGCCTTTAATACTGTTGAATTCAAGAATGCCGGTTACTGATGAAATGTTAAGCCATGAAAAAGGCTGAATAGAAAGATCAAAGCCCAAAAACGGCTGAGCATTTGCGTTTAAATTCATGCTGTAGCCATGCGCCATACCGCCGTATTCACGCTCAAAGCGGCCTATGCGCAGCAAAACAGCGCCGGAAAGCAGCGTCCCCGCCAGTTCCGAATAAGTGCTGTAGCCTAGAGAAATATTTTCCGGCCATACCAAAAAATCAGAATTATTAATATTGTTGATATTCCAAACAATGCCATCCCAGCGCTGCCGGTATGAATACGGGAAAAATGCGCGGGGCTGTGTATATACATCGCGTATTATTTCACGATTGTCTGCTTTTCCGTAATAATCACCATCGTATCCATCGTAATATATATAATTTTTACCGGCATATTCACGGTTAGCGTACATAATCCCGCCGTAAATTCCAAAACCGTATGAAAAATTTCCGCCTATATCGCCAAGTACAAAAATAGAAGGCCAAAAATCAAAGCCCGGCTCAAATCCCGCTCCGTATTTTTCATCGGTAAAATAGAGACCGCCGGAAGCCTGCATATCAAGCCCGAAACCTATCTGCGCGGCAATGTCTAAACCGCCTTCAGTTTTGGCACGTATCTGGTAATATCCTTTCAGAGCCTGAAGCCCTGTTTCTTCTTTTGCAAGCCTCTCCCGAGCGCTGCTAAACATTTCACGTTCAGATATCTGCGGCGCAAAACGTCCGTCCGCATCCGTATTTTCAATCTGGCGCAGTGTTTTTAGTACAAAGGAACGTGTATACGGTTTGACGCGAGGAAGCGGGCCGCAGAACCCGCGCATTTCGGCCAAATCAAGCAGACGGTATACCGGGTCGTTTAACGGAACCGAGACATTTGTCTGTGCATGTATACTTTGAAAGCAAAGTAACAATAACGCTGTAAAAATCAAGAGGTACTTCATAACAAGAAATATACGGTATTTTTCCCATACTGGTATAGACAGAGCCCGTCCAACGTGCGCAAACATGCCTGTATCCGGTTTCAAATAATTGATTATCTGATATAGTGGTTTTCCGTATTAAAGCTTTTCTATTAATGTAATAATATTGTTAACACCATCTTCCGCTATAATTTTTTTACTGAGACGCATGGCATTTTCCGCGTAGATTTTATTTGTTACCAAATCAATAATTTTACTTTCAATCTGTTTATAACTTATACGCTTTATGCTGATACTGCCGGGACCAATTCCTAAAAGACGGGTGCGCTCACCCCAATAAAATTGATCCGCGATTAAAGGGACAACCATTTGAGGCTTACCCGCCCGTGCGGCGCTGTGCGTTGTACCGCTTCCACCGTGATGTAACAATGCGGTAAAATGTTCAAAAATGAGAGAATGTGGCAACACAGAATCAAAAATAAAAATATCATCGCCCTGTAGTTTTTTTTCCATTTTTAG
>JAIRPM010000057.1 GCA_031257075.1 Spirochaetaceae bacterium | reverse complement strand
GCCGGCGGCGTTGCCGTTATCAATGTGGGCGCTGCTACCGAAGTTGAACTCAAAGAGAAGAAGCATCGCGTAGAGGACGCGCTTTCGGCGACCCGCGCCGCCATCGAGGAAGGCATAGTTCCCGGCGGCGGTATTGCGCTGATACAGGCTATCCCCGTGCTGGAAAAAGCGGACACAAAAGGACTTACCGACCACGAGAAGGTAGGCTTTAAGATTGTGGAAAGGGCGCTCGAAGAGCCGATACGCCAGATTGCCGAAAATGCCGGAGTAGATGCCGGAATCATTGCCCATCAGGCAAGGGGCGAAAAATCAGGCATAGGCTATGACGCGGCGAAAAACGTGTGGACGGACATGGTAAAGGCGGGCATCATCGACCCGGCCAAAGTAACCCGTTCCGCGCTGCAAAACGCGGCATCGATAGCGAGCCTGCTCCTCACAACCGAGTGCGCCATCACCGACATCCCCGAAAAGAAAGAAGCCCCGGCAATGCCCGGCGGCGGCATGGGCGGCATGGGCGGCATGGATTACTAGAATAGCGGGTAGTGGACAGTGATTCAAACTGTCCACTACTTTCTTTACCTTGAACCCAAGGCAGTAAAGCGGCATAATTCAAAGTATGGAAACTGAAGGAATATCCGCAAACAATTTCAAAAAAAGTTAAATGCTCTTGCCCTGTTGAAATCAGCGTTGTTTATGAGATCACCATTCCCCTCTATCGTCATAGATTTTGACAGTTGTCGTGACCCCATTGCTTATGCGCTTGTAAGGCTCAAATCTACGAGTGTCAGTCATTGCTTGCTCCTGTTCCCTTGATCCGAACTCTTCTCCAATGATGGTACGGTAATGGAGTCCACAATGCCTCCTAAAAAATGAAAATATAGGGAAATCTTTACAAATATACCAACTCTTAGAATGCTGCCACATTATTTTGTACTTGTCAGCAGTATTGTTCTCATTATTCACTCGATGATAAGGCATTTTGCCCCTGTGCCGGTAAAAGATGCCACAACCTGCCGGCCTTTTACTATTTTATGTATGGCCTTCGGAATGACGGGGCATTATGAAATTTATTTCAAAAGGAATTTGTTATGAGTAAAATAGCGCATTTTATTACAATTATTACAGTTTTCGTTGCCGCACTATGGTTTGCCTCCTGCGAACCGGACGTAAAAAGCACCAAGGTTCCCAGCCTGCCGGTTATTGAGCATCCTTATCTCACTGCTCTTGCTGTGGAACAAGGGGATACAACAAAGGGGAATACGGGCGCAACGCTTCCATTACTTGACAGTGATGGTAAGCCCACCGAATTCAAGCCGGAAATTTTTAACTACAAAATAAAACTTCCCCGGCAAACGTCCCTCATTACGCTGAAAGCCTTGACGGAAGAAGATTTTACGGTCAAATACCCCTACGGGCAGATACTTGTCCCCCAATCGGGAACGCATTCGCTCATTACTGTGCAGCGCGATGAAGAGGTAACAGCCACAAACTATACGGTGGCTTATACTCAGGATGCTCTGCCGCCGGCTATTCTAAAAGGCATACTTCTTTCGACAGGCAGTATAACCGGTTTCGACCCGCTTGTCCGGGATTATAAAGATATTGAACTTCCTTATGGAACAAAAGCGGTAACAGCCTACCCGCAGACCGATACCGGCGCTTTTTATACCTACGACCCTGCGGTAACGCTGGATTTTGCCGGCGGGCAGCGGACGCTTAAAATATCGGTAAGTATGCCGGACTATAGCATAGGTGTGTATACCTTGCAGTTCAAGGAAAAACCCGCGCTGGAAAGCGTATTAGCCGGATTGACCGTATCTTCCGGCGCTCTTACCGACGATGCCGGCGCGTTGCCGGCATCGTTCGACCCTGCCGCCGGAGCCGCAACAGTGCAGTATATTACCGTAACGGCAGGGACAGGGCAGGTGATTGTAAACGCCCTGAAGCAGACCCCTGCGGACAAAGTTGTATTCAGCGATGGCACCCTCCAAACTGAAGGAATAACCTGCGTATTCTCACCGCCCTATCCGAAAACTTTTACGGTAACGGTGAATGGCGGCGAGGGGTATAGCAACCGCGCCTATCAATTCAAAATACAAGAGAAAACGCCGCAATCGGCTGCGCTTGCAAATATGACGTTTGCGGGAATTCCGGTCTATCAGCGCGCTCAAAACGGGGCCAATGGCGCTTCGGGTTTTGCACCTTCATACACTCTTTACAATCTGAACTTTACCAATGAATCATCCGTAATAATAACGGCGGTAACACCTGCGGCGAGCGGCACAGCTTCGTACACGGTGGAGATGAACGGCGTGCCCCAATCACCGGCCCGGCCTAACGAGTACGATATTACCTTAAATTCGCTCAAGGCTTCTAATCCGCCGGTGCAAATTACCCTGAGCGGTTGGGACGCGACCGGTACGGCGCTGTTGCCCACGACATATTCGGTCTACCTTGTACGGAGCAATCCGCCGGCAGCGCGGCTTGCGGCGGGCGGGCTTGCCGTTACAGGCGGTTCGGTGCAGGGGCAATTTGACCCGAATTCAGGCGGGCCGTACAGAGTGAATGTGTTTGCCGGTACGCAGGTAGTTCTTGTCGCGGCAACGCCGGAAAAACTCGAATTCGCGGTAACGTATATACCGGCAAATTTTATTGCCAATCCGGTAAGCGGCAGTGAAATTGCCGTCAAGGTATCCGGCGGTCCGGATTATACGGATACTGTTTATACCTTGCGAATGAATGTGCTTGGTGTCCAAATCCCCAGTCTTACGACGCTTTCTGTGAATGGTACGGTTATACCGCTGACCGCCGGCCTCCTTGTTTACAACGCGCCCATAGCCTATGGTACGAATTCGCAGCCTGTTGCGGTGAACTTCCAATGGAGCGCGGGGGCCAGCATAGCCCGCATCTGGTACTCGCTTGATTCGGGAGCAAATTGGACAGAGGACACGCAAAAAGACGGTTTCAATGGCACCGACAGCCCAAATTTTGCCCTTTCTCCCGGTGAAACTCGTATAACCTTCATCAGGGTGCGCACGTTGGACAATAATGAATCCACCTATATTATCAATACTGCCCGGAACACGCAAATTAGTTCTTATTTGAAAGCGCTTGAAGTTAGCGGTACCGACATCAATTGGCAAACAGGGTCAACATTCCAACCCAGCAAAACGACGTACAATGTGTGGCTTAAGGGTGGAGCACTTACACTGGATACGGTAACGCCGGATGACAGTCAGGCATTGCTCATTTATATACTTGATGGGGGGATGCCCGTGTTTTCGAACCCTTCGCCAATAGCGCTTTCTGCTGACCAGAGCAGAACGCTTGTTATCCGCATAGTCGGTTCCGGCAGTGAGAAGACATACAGACTGAATATTAAGCGGTATCAAACGGTGTGGGATTTTACCGGCAAAGATGCCGCGCAGGAATGGAAAGCGCCACGGGACGGTATTTATCAATTTGAACTCTGGGGAGGGCAGGGAGGAAATGTGAACGGTTCCGCGTTTGGCATCCATTACGGCGGGAAAGGCGGGTATGTGCGGGCGCAAAAATTATTTACCGCGGGGGATACTTTGTATGTGTATACCGGCGCGTTGGGAAAATCACCGGTTAATAACAATGTCGCGGGCGCGGGTGCGGCCTACGGCGGCGGCGGTTCCGGCGGGGCCACGTATGCTCCGCGCGGCTGGACAGGCGCGGCAGGGGGCGGGGGGGCTACCTTTGTAAGTACAGCAAACCACAATGACGGCATAACCAACAACGCTGTCAGGAGTGGCCGTGTGCTTGTTGCCGGCGGCGGCGGCGGCGCGGCAACATCGATGGGCGGAGGACATGGCTCAGGCACGGATATAGCCGGCAGCGGTGGAAATGGTACGCTGGCTGCCGGCGCCGGCATGGCCAATCCTGCCGGCGGCATTTACGGAAACAATAGCGGTATTGGTACAAATGGCAGAAGCGGCGGCAATTACACCGCCGGCGATATGGGGAATGGCGGCGGCGGCGGCGGTTATTGGGGCGGCCTTGCCGGAATGTCAAACAGCGACAACAGCAACACCTCAGGCGGCGGCGGCAACGGCTTTGTTCATACAAACTGGACGGCGCTGGAACGCAAATCAGGCAACGAATCACTGCCAAAACCAGACGGGACAGGCAACGAAAACGGCCATTCCGGCGCCGGTTTTGCGCGTATTACCAATTCCGCCTTTGCCCCGCCCGCGCCCTAAGGCAGATTAACTCGATGCTAATCAGCATTGCCCTCTTGTAGTTTCTCATTTCATTGCGAAACTACAAGGAAAGCAAGCACTGATTTATTCTCGGTTGAATAAATCAGTGCTTCTCTAATGCAGTCCTCTGACATAAAGGGAACATAAAAAGCAGTTGCAAAACCGAAGTTTTGTAACTGCTTTTTATACTTCTGTATTTACTAAATTTTTCATGATATAATCACGGCGGTCGGGAGTGTTTTTCCCCATATAAAATGATAACACCTGCGATACGCCTCGCAGCGTATTTACTGATACCGGAATCAGTTTTATATCCGCGCCGATAAATTGGCCGAACTCTTTGGGGCTTATTTCACCCAATCCTTTGAAGCGTGTAACTTCGCTGAACTGGCCAAGCGCTGCAACCGCGCTGTCGCGTTCTTTTTCGGTATAACAGTAGCGTGTTTCTTTTTTGGTACGCACCCGGAAAAGCGGTGTTTCCAGAATAAACACTTTGCCGCCGGAAACCAATTCTTCAAAGTATGATAAAAAGAATGTGAGCAGCAAATTACGGATATGAAACCCGTCAAAGTCCGCGTCTGTCGCGATAACAATGCGGGCATAACGCAGGCCTTCAACGTCGTTTTCAATACCGAGCGCCATCATCAGATTGTACAATTCTTCGTTTTTGTAAATAGCAGGCCGTTTCTTGCCATACATATTTTCCACTTTGCCGCGCAGGCTGAATATAGCCTGCGTATATACATCGCGGCTGCCAACCATAGAGCCGGATGCTGAATCACCTTCAGTAATAAATATAGTTGAATTCGTACCATGCAGCCCGTCTTCTAAATGGTACTTACAATCTTTTAATTTAGGAATTTTTATCGCTATTTTTTTTGCCGCCTCCCGCGCTTCTTTTTTTACGGTATTTAATTCGGTGCGCAGGCTTTCATTGGCGATGATTTTTTGCTCCAGTTTTTTTGCCGCTTCTGAATTTTTGTGCAGCCAGTCTTCCACGGCAACCTTGCATTCGCCGGCAAGCCAGCCGCGTACGTCAGAGTTGCCGAGTTTGTTTTTTGTTTGGCTTTCAAATACGGGGTTTTTGAGTTTGACGGCAACCGCGGCTATAGCCCCTTCGCGTACGTCTTCCGATTTGTAATCTTTTTTGTAAAATGCCTGTATGCCTTTGAGCATGCCTTCTTTGAAGGCCGAAAGATGAGTGCCGCCGTCCGAAGTCCACTGGCCGTTCACAAATGAAAAATACTCTTCGCCGTAATTGTTCGTGTGCGTGAACGCGAATTCGACATGCTGGCCTTTATAATACGCTATCGGATAAATAGGCTGCACCGGGCCGCTTTCTGCACCGCTGCCGCCGGAACTGGTCTGTTCAGTGAGCAAATCAAGCAGCCCATGCTGCGATGAATATTTTTTTCCGTTTAGAATGAGAGTCAGCCCGGTATTCAAATATGAATAAATTTTTATGCGGTTTTCAATAAATTCCATGGAAAACTGATAATCGCCGAATATTTCTTTGTCAGGAATAAATTCAACGCATGTGCCGTTTTTGGCCGGCTGTTTGCCCTGCGCGGCATCTTTCAGTTTGCCTTTGCGTTCAGTTTTGAGTATGCCGCGTTCAAATATTGATTCGGCAAAAAGCCCGTCCCTCATGGAAACAGCGCGAAAATGGGCGGAAAGGGCATTTACAGCCTTGGTTCCTACACCATTCAAGCCTACGGAAAACTGAAATACATCATCGTTATATTTTGCGCCTGTGTTAATTATTGATACACATTCAGTAAGTTTTCCCAAAGGGATTCCCCGCCCAAAGTCGCGCACCCGCACCTGACCGTCCTTTACTTCTATATCAATTTCTTTGCCATTTCCCATAATGAATTCATCAACCGCATTGTCTATCACTTCTTTGAGCAATATATAAATACCGTCATCAGGATTTGAGCCGTCACCCAGCCTACCTATGTACATGCCGGTGCGCAGCCGTATGTGTTCCAAACTGGAAAGTGTTTTTATTTTCGACTCATCGTATTCGTTTTTATTCTTTGCCGCCGGTTTTGCGGCAACGGCGGCTGCTTTTTGAGAAATAGGTTTCTTGGTGCCTGCCATTTAATTTTCCTCCCCAAATTTGATAATTTCTTTGTTAATATTCAAAATTGTTTTTTCAGTATCCATAATTTCAGATTCTAATTTTGCAATGCGGATGCGCTTGGATTCTATCTGTTTTTCCAGTTTTTCCACCTGCGCTTGTTTTACGTCTATTTCCAGCGATGTTTCCAGTTTTGCTATTTTGTCTTCTATATCGCGCAATTGCTCACGTTCATGATGAATTTGTTCTATTGCAAGAATATCACTGGAATGTAACAGTGTATTATATATATCTTTTTTTGATTCATTTGTAAATTCTTTTCCTGTTTCTATACAGAGGCTGTCAAGGGTGTTTTCCAGCAAAGTTTTGCCGCGCTCTAATATTTGCAAAAGGGCGGTGCCGGATGCGGCGCGCCTAAGCCTTGCGCCTTCAAGGCCAAAGGTTTTCCATTTCTCTAATATGCCGTTTATCTCGTTTTTTTTGCTGAGAGTATCCGCTTCAATGTCTTGCATATAAACATATATATTGCGGGCGGCATGCCATGCCGTTTTTATTTCCATAAACTGTTCAGGATTTTTATGTTCGATATCTTCACAGGTTTTTGCGGCAAGTTCACAGCCAAGATTGGCGTACAAATTCCGCATACGCAGAGTAATTTTTTTTATATTGATGCGCTCTTGTATTTTTTTGATATACGCGCCGGCAAATCCAAAAAAAAACGTCCTTCCGCGCCTGTTTTGCGCCGCCGCCTGCGCCGCCGCGCGCCCGGTCTCCAGTGCGCGCGCCTCCCGCCATACCGTCTCGGAAAGAGGCGCGGCGTTGAAAGCTTTTATGGCCTGTTCGCCCAATTCTATGTACAGCGGGGCGGCCTCGCGGGTTTTCAAACCAAGTTCGCGTTTGTTCGACAAAAGGGCGCTTTCCAGCCGGTTGAGCAGCGCAATATCGTCTTCTATATGGATGATTTTTTCGGCGGCTTCGGCGATTTTTTCGTTAAGGTGGCGGTATTCTAGGGCAAGCGCGGCAAGCGGAACCGGTTCGCGGCTTGAGCCGTCCGGCGCATGTGCCGGTATGCGTTCCAGCACACCGCGCCCCAGTCCCGCAAAAAGGCCGTTCAGCCTTCGGGACAGCGCCGCGCGCGTATCGTTCAGGCTGCGTATTGACTTTACCCTTTCATCCATGCGGGTAGTATAACAAAATCAACGCCATGTTTGAAGCGGGGAAGCCGCCGCGCCCGCTTCAAACCGCTATTGGAGATGACCGCTTGTATTATTAATAGTAAAGGGTAAATTGAAGGCCAAATCTATCCTTTGATAATCTTGCGTATTCGTTGTGGTTATCACTGTTTCTCCGGCCTGCCAAGCGGTGCTGTCAAAATTAAGCATGAATGACTTGGCGGGGGTGGAGGATGCATTGTTAGAACTAAGGATTCCAGTAATGACAACTTGTTTGCCATGCGCCAGAAACACATCATTGGTAATGGTGCCGTTTGTCGGCATTTCACAAGCGGCCGACCCGGAAACATTAAAGGTGCCGTTTATATACACTGACCTGCCGGGATTGGCGTTTACGGAACCGGTTGTGTTGCCGGAAATATAGCCGCCGGCAAAATTGAATGTGCCGCTGCTATTAATATAAACGCCGCCGCCGCTCGATGTTCCTATGTTAGCCTTTATCTCGCCGCCGTCCATCGTAAATTCTCCCGAACCAATATAAACGCCGCCGCCGGAAGGATTAGCGGTGTTTTTGGCTATAGAACCGTTCGTAAATGTTACAGAACCGCCGCCTACATAAATACCGCCGCCGTTGGATGCTTTGTTATGGCTTATCGTACTGCCGGTCTCGATTGTTAATTGCCCGCTGGCAATCAAAATACCGCCGCCGTTTCCCGTTGTAGCATTACCGCATATATACGCCCCCTGCCCCAGCGTTATTCCGGCATTTGAATTGTTAATAGACAGCCCCCCCCCCCCGGTTCCTCCGCTGCCGGTAAGTGTAATGTTTTCAAATCT
>JAIRPM010000135.1 GCA_031257075.1 Spirochaetaceae bacterium | reverse complement strand
AGTTGCACGGTAAAAACGCCTTTCCCTCGGAAAAAGTCAAGTATGCCCCTTTCCCCAAAATGTTCTTCTGCTTCTTCATCTTCTTTTCTCCTCTCTACTAAATTTCTAAGGCCGCCCCCCAAACTGGGAAGTATTGCCAGCCTTTCCCTCTACTATACCGCACTTTGAAAAAAATGTCAAGCGATTTTGTGTAAATAGTGGGTAGTGGGTGGTGAGTAGGCGGTGGCGGCGGGGGTTAATAAACAAACCCATTGATTGTAAAGTACTGCCTAATGAGATTTGAAAAACGTTCTTTTGGCAGCCTTCCTTCGGGAGAGGCTGTTTCATGCTGGATACTGGAAAGCAATTCGCTTGTTTTCTCACTTATTGATTACGGGGCCGCCTGGCATTCGATTGTCGCGCCGGGCAGAAATGGCAAAACGGATGTGATTTTGGGCTTTGACACGTTTGAAGAATGGCACGCCAATACGATGTTTATGAATGCGACCATCGGGCGTTTTGCCAATCGTATTGCGGGAGGGCGTTTTACACTGAACGGCGCGGAGTATACGCTTGACCGTAACGAGGGCGAAAATTGTTTACATTCAGGAAGAAAAGGGTTTCATAACATGCTCTGGAAAGGGACAGCATTTAGCGAGCAGGGCGGCATTTTCGTCCGTTTTGAACGGACAAGCCCCCCTGGTGAAGGAGGTTTTCCCGGCCTTCTTAACGCGGCTGTTACCTACGGGCTTTGTGAGGAAAACACCATAAGCGCCGAATATACGGCCACGCTCGACAGTGAATGCCCCCTTAGTTTTACTAATCATGCTTATTTCAACCTTGCCGGCACGGGTTCTGTCCTCTCTCATGAACTTAGGCTTTTTTCTTCCACCTATGCCGAATTGGACAGGGCGGGTATTCCTTCCGGCAGGCTCCTTTCTGCCGCGAACAGCCCTTTCGATTTTCAGACTAAAAAACCCATAGGACGCGATATTGACGCTGCGCTCTTATCGGCACAGGGCGGTTATGACCATCCATTTACTGTGGATGGGAACGGACTGCGCCCTGCGGCGGAAGTTTCCGAGCCGGTATCGGGAAGGCGTCTTACTGTACGCTCTACACAGCCGGCACTGCATTTTTACAGCGGTAATATGATGA
The DNA here is from genome assembly GCA_031257075.1 of Spirochaetaceae bacterium. GTDB lineage: Bacteria > Spirochaetota > Spirochaetia > Treponematales > Breznakiellaceae > JAIROZ01. Next base: position 10,216 of record JAIRPM010000135.1, on the reverse strand, counting down.
AAGAAACAGCCGGCAGGAACGGGGCACTTTACCGGAAGCGCGATGCTTTTTGCCTTGAAACCGAATACTACCCCGATTCCCCCCACCAACCGGGCTTTCCATCCGCATTCTTTGGGCCGCAGCGCCCTTACCACGAAAAGGCGCTCTTTGAATTCGATTGCGATTAGGCCGGCATGCTTCCTTAGGGCGGCAGCGGCTTATTTGCGGACTATTGTGCCAATGGGGGCTGTCCCGCTTACCGCTATGCGCAAAGCATGAGGCACACGCCCGTCGATGATGCGCACTTCACCTACTCCTCCGTCTATCGCAAGCCGGCAACATTCAGTTTTGGGTATCATGCCGCCGCAAAGTATGCCTTGTTTTCGCAAAGTTTCCAGTTCGTCACTATTTACCGTACCAATAAGGCTTTTCTCATCGTTGACATCCCGCAGTATGCCGGGAACATCGGTCATCAGGATAAAGGCAGGGGCGTTGAGCGCCGCCGCGATTTTTGCTGCGGCGGTATCGGCGTTAACATTAAGCCCGGGTGATGAGGGCGGTTCATGTTCGGCAAAAGCCACAGGAGAAATGACGGGGATACAGGGCGACTCGTTGGACAGTTGCAGCAGGGAATAGAGAAACGCGGTGTTGACATGCGTAATTTCGCCGACCAAGCCTAAATCGAGCGGCTTGCCGTCCGCATCATGAGAAATACGGCGCGCCCTTAACAACGCTCCGTCAATGCCGCAAAGCCCCAGCGCGTTCCCGCCTTGGCGCAGAATAAGCGCGCAGAGTTCTTTGTTGATTTTTCCGCAGAGTACCATTTGCACAATGTTCATTGTCTGTTCGCAGGTATAGCGGAGGCCGTTTACCACACGTTTTGTGATACCTGCCATACGGAGCATAGTGTCAATTTCCGGTCCTCCCCCATGTACAAGCACAATTTGTTTGCCGGACTGGGTAATTTCCACTACATCTTCAATGACCGCCTTTTTCAGGCTGTCATTAATCATAGCATTGCCGCCGTATTTTACAACTATAATCTCGTTTTTCATTCGGAGCAGGTGGGATTCGAACCCACGGTGGCGTTGCCGCCACGCCAGTTTTCAAGACTGGATCCTTCAACCGCTCGGACACCGCTCCATGTCCGGTATAAATATACCGGCCTTTTATTTTTTAACAGGAAGTTGCCCGCAAACCAAAATCCCCGCGGGCAACCTCAACCTCTATTATTACCGCGCTAACAGGCATACTCGGTAATGCGGGTTTCACGTATCACGGTAACTTTTATGCGGCCGGGATAGCGCAAATCGTTTTCTATCCGCTTGGCAATAGTTTTGCCAAGAACCTGCGTCTGGTTGTCGTTTACCTCATCGCCTTTGACAAGGATACGCAATTCACGTCCCGCTTGTATCGCAAAAGACTTGTCCACGCCATTGAAACTGTTGGCAATATCCTCAAGGTTCTTTAGGCGTTTGAGGTAAGCCTCGGTGGTTTCTTTGCGGGCACCGGGTCTGGCGGCGGAAAGCGCGTCCGCTATCTGCACAATTACCGATTCGATACAGATAGGCTGAATATCATCATGGTGCGCCCCTATCGCGTTAATAATACGCGGGTCTTCGTCCATCTTTCGCGCCATATCCATGCCGATTTCCGCATGGTTCTGGTCGCTGTCCGTGTCCCCTTTGCCAATATCGTGCAGCAAACCGGCGCGTTTGGCTATTTCGCGGTTAGCCCCTGTTTCGGCGGCAATGAGGGCGGCAATCTGCGCGACTTCCCGCGAATGATTGAGTACATTTTGACCATAACTGGTGCGGAAATAGAGGCGTCCCAGCGCCCGGATGCCTTCGTTGCTGATATTGTGGATGCCGAGTTGGTACAGGACCTTTTCGCCTTCCTCAAATATACGCTGCGATATTTCCTTTGAAACCCGCGCAACTATCTCTTCAATACGCGCCGGATGAATCCGCCCGTCAGCGATGAGCCGTTCCAGCGCGATTTTGGCTATTTCGCGGCGCACAGGGTCAAAGCATGATATAACAACCGCTTCCGGTGTATCATCAATGATGATATCCGCGCCTGTTACCGTTTCGAACGACCTGATGTTCCGCCCTTCGCGCCCGATGATATGGCCTTTCATGTCATCGTTGGGAAGAGAGACGGCGGAAACGGTGCTTTCGCTTACAACATCGCGCCCCAACCGTTGAATCGCGTTCAAGACGATTTCCCGCGCCTTTTTTTCGGCGGTAATATTCGCCTCGCTTTCAATCTTGTTGACAATGGTTATTGCATCATGCCGCGCTTCGTTTTCAATGTCACGTATAATAAGCTGCTTCGCTTCTTCGACGGACAATCCTGAAATGCGGACAAGTTCATTCCGATAACGCTCTTCCTGACGCGACATCTCTTCCTCTTTTTTGGCAAGAGAGGAATTTCTATCCGTCAAAGCCTTGTCCTTTTCGGCGAGTTGCTGTTCAACCCGCTCGATTTGCTTTAGTTTGCGGTCTATCGCTTCTTCTTTTTGCGTTACGCGATGTTCGTACCGCTGTAATTCCACCCTGCGTTCCCGAGACTCTTTCTCCTGCTGGTTCCGTTCAGTTATTAACTTTTCTTTCGCTTCCAGTAGAAGCTCTTTCTTTATCGACTCAGCCTCTTTTTTTGCTTCATTTCTAATTTGCGCAGCACGGTTTTCCGTAGCTGTAAGTTGAAATCGAGCATAAACCCACCTAATAAGCCAGCCTAAAGTAATCCCGGCGACAGGGAGGATAATATACAACACTATCCTACCCATTTTTTTTACCTCTTAAAAATTTTTTACCGTAAATCCATAGGAATCTAACGGATTTTATATAATTATCGGATTAGGCTATCAAAAACTGTGGAAAAAGTCTAGAGGCATCGAAAAACTCAAAATTCCCGCACTATCATTGCGCTGTTGGCATATCATTGCTATCCGCTTGCCCAAAGAGACAGTTTTTGGCATATTTTAAGCATGGGAAGTGAAAACGCACAGAATACCGCCGAATCTCAAACACCTTTTTTAAGCCGTTTGAAAGAAGCGTTAGAAGGCCGCAAGGAATATATAGAACGAAACGAAATTCCTAAACTCAAGGACGAGTTAAAAAATTTCAACTTTGCGCTCAACGTTATCTACCAGTTGTTTGGAGCAAAAGGCTATATTACCGAAGATCCTTATAAAAACGACATCAAAATGAACGAAATCCAACTGCCGGAGAACACGCCGCTTACCGATAATAACAAACGCGACCAACTAGGGCGCAGGCTCTCGCATTTGGACAACCAATTCGACTTTCTTTGCAATTTTTTCCCCTTAAATATTGATTCCCTCAATCAGGAAACGATTAAACAAATCATGGCGCTCCTGCGTTTTGTCGAATGGAACCGCCTGACACCCGATTCCAAATCGCCTACAACCGCCGCCATTTCCAGCATTGTTATAATGGCGCGAAAAGCGTCTTCTATGGATACGACCCAGTCGCTCCGATTCAACGACTCTCTGCAAATGTTGGAAGGCAGCACCGAAAAAATCGCCTTCCTCCTGAAAAATATAAGCGATTACAATCGTGAGTACTACAAATTCAATGTCCGCTCCACGATAACCAACGGTATGACGCGGGAAGAAGAACAAACCGCCGCTATCAAAGCCAAATTCGACAGCCTTATGCCGGGTGCGCCCTTTTACCGCGAACTTATCGAAGAAATCATAAAAGAAGATTTCGATGACAACGCGCCGGCCATCCAAGCGGCTCTCTTCAAGCGGCTCACGGCGGACGTAGAAAAAGAAAAAGGCTTAAAAAAAACCGTTGTCCTGAAACCGGTGTTGATTCAGGGGTTGAACGCGCTCGGTTCAGCAGCGACTACTATTGCCGAAATTATGATAAAGACGCAGGAAAACCACGAACTTATCCAAAGCCGAAAAAAAGGGCTGCTTAAAAAAATCGCCGCACTATTTACGCAATTTACCAACAAGGAAAATGACGGCGCGATGTATATTTTTGACACATTTGATACACTAAAAAACACCGTGCAAAAAACAGAATTGCATTATGCCAGTTTTATGGCTGAAACCGAAAGGAAAAACAAGATTCTCGCCGCTATGGCGCCGCAAGGCATGGCCGCTATAAAATTAAAAACAATGGACGAAAGCCAACTTACCGCGCTGCTAAAAAAAAATCTGCGCGATGTGCTTGCTTTGCACAAAATGTTCTGCGGCCTTGACGATTACTTTAAGCGCGCCGCGCCCGGCGAGGTGCGCTCCAGAATCAAAGGGATTAAGCCGGAATTGTCCGCGCTCAAAAACGCGCATGCGCAGGCAAATCAAAAACTAATCGCGTATGAACAGGAAAGAGAAAACGCCGAACAGTATAAAAAACTAGGTGTGCGTATGGTACATGTGTAGTTAGTGTTTGCCTATAATGTTCTGCATTATGAACAAACCTGATTAGGAGGAGGGGGAAGGAGAAACAGATATGAAAAAATTAGGATTGGGATTGTTACTTGCGCATTACGCGCTTGCCGCAGTATTTGCGGATGAAGCCCCGCAGAACGAGCCGGATTATGCGGAAACGCGGCCCAAGGCGGAGAACCTTGACGAACTGACGGTGGCGTTTTCCGCGGGCGATTTGGAACTGGATTTTCGCAAATCCTACCTTGCCGGTGAAGCGCAGTTATACACCGCTCTTTACGAAGGGCTTTTTTCATATCATCCGCGCACAATGGAACCCGTGCCCGCAGCCGCAAGTTCGTGGAAATTGTCAAAAGACAAAAAACAATGGACGTTTACCATACGCGAAAACGCCCGTTACAGTAATGGCGATGCGGTAGAAGCCGGCGATTTCCGCGCCGCATGGCTTTCTTCCCTTGAATTGGGGGATGCCTCACCGTACTCGTCTCTCTTTGACATCATCGAAGGGGCGCGGGACTACAGGCTCGGCATCCACAACGACCGTTCCAAAATAGGCATAGAAACGCCGGATGCGCGGACGCTTGTTGTCAAACTTGTCGCGCCCGCATCATTCTTTCCCAGCATTCTCTGCCACCATTCATTTTCTCCGCTGCATTCCTCTATGCTAACGATAAACGACTGGTCATCTATACTGCCTGTTTCCAACGGCCCGTTCTCCATTACAAAAAACAACTTTGACGGCGGCCATTCTGTAGAGTTTGCCCGCAACGAACACTACTGGGATGCGGCAAATGTTTCCCTCAAGAAAATCACGGTAAAGTACCCCGAAGATGGTGACGAGGCGGCGGCGCTCTGGAACTCAGGCGCGGCGCGGTGGATAGCGGGCGAAGTAAGCATTGAGGCGCTTACCGACCGTTCCGGTATTGAAGTAAACGCTATGTTTGCCACGCACTATTACTTTATCCGTTCTGCCCGCAAGCCTTGGGATGATTGGCGGCTGCGCCGCGCTCTTGCCCTCTCTCTTCCTTGGGAGGAATTGCGCAAAGAATATATACTCCCCGCAAAGACGCTCATCTACCCAATACCCGGCTATCCCACGATTGACGGTATGAATGAAACAAATATCGAAGAGGCAAAGAAACTGCTCAAAGATTCAGGGCATGCAAAAGGAAAAGGCCTGCCCGATTTGGTTGTCCGCCTAACGCCGTCACGAGAGGCGGCGCGTATCGGGGCGCTTATGGCTTCGACATGGAAGGACAAACTTGGCATAAAAGTAAAAATTGAGGTGCTGCCTTACGAAAAGTACTTTGCGTCCCTCCGAGGCAACGATTACGACATAGCCTCGTCAACATGGATAGGCGATTTTGCCGACCCGTATACCTTCCTGCAGATGTGGCGCAAGGATTCCAATCTGAACGATGCCCGCCACAACGACAGCGATTATGAAAAACTGATAGACGACTCGATGCGGCAGGAAGGCTCTGCCCGCTGGGAAACCCTTGCCAAGGCGGAAGAACTCCTTCTTGACCGCGGCACTGTTCTTCCCATTTACTACAGTTACGCGCTTAATATCATTGATACAAGCGAAATAGACGGCTGGTATATCAACGTACTCGATATACACCCGTTCAAATACCTGTCGTTCAAGGACTTTCGCCCTCTGCCGGGAGTAGTGCGGGCGCTGCCTTAAGCACCGTTTGCGGCAGGAAGGCTGCTTTATGGGCACCTATGCGGAAAAGCCGTCATTCCGGTGGCTTGTTGCGGCGTTTATACCGGTGCTGGCCGCCTGTGCCGGCAGCACGGGCAACATTGAAGACTCGCTTTCACGGGCGGCTGACGGCAAACGACCGGGGCGTGACTGGCGCGTAGCGCCGCTTACCTCGCTAACTATTCCCGCCGGAGCCCGTTCTATCGCCGACAACGCGTACCCTTACAACCGCATCCGCGCTATTGTCCTGCCTGACAGCATAGTTTCTATAGGCAAAAACGCTTTTTCGTATAATGCCCTTGAAAGCATCCGTTTTTCGCAAAATTTGGAAAGCATAGGCAATGAGGCGTTTACCGTCAACAAACTAAGCGGCGCGGTCTTTCCTCCAACGCTTACTTCGATAGGCGATAAAGCATTTGCCGCCAACAGCCTTACGCAGGTACGTTTTGAAGGCGCGCCCACGCATATCGGGGACTTTGCTTTTGCCTTCAACAAGATTGAAGCGCTGAATTTGCCGGAAGGTACAACCGAAACAGGCAATTGGACTTTTGCCTCCAACCGCATCCAAAGCCTGATTTTGCCGGGCACGCTTAGCAGTATCGGCACAGGGGCATTTGCGTCCAATGAACTGCGCCGCATCGACCTGCCGGAAGGGCTTGTTTCGATAGGGCACAGGGCTTTTGCCAAAAACCGCCTTACATCGGTTGTTATTCCGGCGCGGCTGCGCGTTTTAGGGCGCGAGGCTTTCTTTTCCAATGAACTTGAGTCTATTACCTTGCCCGCCGGCCTTACCGCCATTCCTGACCGCGCCTTTGCCGAAAACCGCCTGAACACGCTGACCTTAAACCAGAGAGTGCGGCGTATCGGGATGGGCGCATTTGCGGGCAATCGTCTTACATCGCTTACCCTGGGAGAAAACATTACAGCCCTGGGACAAGGCGCGTTTGAACGCAACGAAATTGCCGAATTGCGTTTTGTCCGCAGTTCGCTCTATGTACTCCCCGCCCGTGCTTTCGCGGACAACAAACTTACACGGTTAGCCTTGCCCTACAGCCTTACGCGCTTGGGCGGCAGCGTTTTTGCCGGCAATGAAATTACCGAAATCCGGCTTGGCCGCGACCTGCGTTTTGGTGTTGATGATTTTGGCGTTTACGGAGCGGCCTTTCATGCCTTTTATGCCGCAAAAAAAAAGACCGGTGGCACCTACACGTTCGCGGATGGGGAATGGAAGCGGAATTAGGGCAAACACCCGCTAATTACACCATTTTCCCCGGCGAAAACCGCCCCGCACAAATACTTTTTAGTTATTTTTAGCATAGTATGAAAAAAATTAACATTGGAGTTTTTGCGGGCAGTTTGCGTAAAGGTTCTTTTTGCAAAAAAATAGCCCGTGCCGTATCTGCGGCTATGCCGGATACCTTTGAAATGATTTCTGTGGAGATAGGCGGCCTTGCGCTGTACAACCAGGACTTTGATGACGAAAAAAATTTGCCGGCTTCGTGGGTAGAATTTAGGCGGCAGATTAAAAATTTAGACGGCTTTCTCTTTGTTACGCCGGAATACAACCGCGGGCTTTCAGCGGCGCTAAAAAACGCGCTGGATGTCGCCTCGCGCCCCTATGGAGAGAATTGGTGGGGCGGCAAACCGGGCGCGGTTATCGGCGTTACAATCGGAAAACTCGGCGCTTTTGGCGCGTATCATTCTCTCCGTCAAACGCTTGGGTTTTTGAATGTTTTTACACTGAATCAGCCGGAAATGTACTTAAGCAGCGTGGAATCATTCTTTAATGAAAAAGGCGAACTTGCCAATAACGAGACACGGCAATTTTTAAGCGATTTTGCAAATCGTTTTGCCGCATGGATAATGAAAATGAAAGAGCCGAATGGCAACGGCGTTGCCCCATGAACTTGTCCGCAATGTTCTACGTTATGGGACGATTCTTGCGGGGTAATGGCACCAGCAGCGCGCCTGTTTTGCGGTCAAACTCAGGCGTTGCGGGCATGGGGCATACAATCAAACTCCCAAAAGGCAGTTTCAGCGCGTCTCTGCCGTAGAGCAGCGCCAACCCTTTTGCGCCGCAGGCATATACGCCGGCTCTGTCCCCTCCAAAGCGTATCGGGGCGGACAGGATGCGCAAAGCGTTTTTGCCAACTGACGGCGCGGCGTTTTTGGGCGCGGCCATTAAAAAACTGAGCGTCGTTTTTCTTTTGGGCAAATGCGCTTTTTCAGATAAACTATGCAAAGATTGCGGAGCGCTGTCCGTATCGAGAACAAAATGGCACCACTTGGCGCCTTTTTTGCCGCCCGGCATAGGGCAGCCTTTTTCATGGGGGCAAGGCTGAAGAATACGGTATCCCTGTTCCAAAAAAGCGCCGCGCAGGGAACTTAGAAATTGGCCGGCAGAAGGAATGCCCGGTTCGCCGGCTATAAGAACGCCGTCTTCACGGACGAGGCTGCTTAACACGGCGGCTGTTTTTCGCGCGAAGAAGCGCAGGCCGTCTTCATCGCCCCGCGCTATGCCGGCGCTTATTTCGTTATATACGTTAAACGCGGTAACAAGGCCGGCCTTGCCGCGTATGCCGGGATGCATAGCATCCGCCTTGACTAGTTTTATCTGCCAGCAAACTTCGCCGCATTCTTTGGCAAAAGCGGTAAAAAGGCGCTGGCCGTCTTCGAGCGCTTTTGCGTTCCGGTCAACACAGTAAACTGTGAGCGGGGCGCTGCGCAGATGCGGAAAACTAAGCCACAACGCAAGCGGCACGGTAAGAAGGCCGGAACCGAGGTCTGTTAAAATGTCTATATGCGGCGGCAGTTTAATCTCCGGCGAAGAAAACAGCGCGCAAAGTTTAAATATATTCCATGGTAAAAAATAACGAAGATAGGCGGCACGGTATTGGGCGCGCCCCATATAACCGTTGTCGCGCAGCGGCCTTTCCGAAGTAAGCAGGCGCGAAAGACCGGCTATATCGGCAGGAAGAGCGCCGGCATGCCGGGTGTTTTGCGGAAAAGTTGTTTCAATACAGAGCAGCAGCCGCTTAAACTCTGCTCTAGTTTCCGCTTCCGGTATACCAAACATAACTGTATTGTATCATAAATTCTTTCAGGGCAACACCGATGCGGCAAACCTCAAAACCTAAAGGTGCTTTCTTTGCGGACGAAGCGCATACAATCTACAGCAACGAATCCGCCAAGCCCTACAGCGTTTGGGCTGTTTATAGTTCCTTTTTTTTTCAATCAAGTGCGTATGTTAGCATTCGCCCTTATGTTCTTTCCCATAAATTCAGCAGTGGGGGCTGCTGTGAGCCGGGCATCCGTTGGACGCTGCGCTCCTGCCCTATATGGATAAGGCGCAGAACAAACCCCGTTTGCGGCGGACTTGCCTAATTCCATGCCGAAATTGCTCCCGTTTGTGTTGAAATTGCCTAATTCCATGCTGGAATTGCCCCCGTTTGCGTTGAAATTGCCTGATTTTGCTCTGGAATTGCCTTCGTCTAAAAAGAAAAGGGGGAAATTGACGGCGATTTTAGGGCATCTCTAAAAACCCGGTTAGTTTTTAGGCGTTCCCTTTGTTATGTTTTTGGGAAAAATTGAGCCCCAAAACGTCAAATCCCTTTCATATACTCCGCAAGCAACCCCGTCCAGCGGCGCATTTCTTCCGGCTGAACATCGCCTATGTTTGCGATGCGAAATGTGTTTGCGCCGGAAAGTTTGCCGGGGTATATCGTAAAGCCATTAGTTCGGGAAAAATCGTGCAGCGCGTCAAAACTGTAAGCGGGGCTTGACGGCTCGATTATCGCCGTTATCAATTTTGACTGCGCTTCTTCGGGCACAAGCATTTTCAGTCCAAGATGTTTTACCGCGTCCACAAGGATATTCCAGCAGGATGAATACCGCGCATAGCGGCCGGCAATCGTTTCGATTTGTGTTTCAATGATAGCCTGGCGGAGCGCGTAGAGCGTCTGCACTGGCGGCGTAAAGCGCGTTTGCCCGGTTTTGGCAAAGTGCGCGTACTGGTCGTAGAGATTGAGGTAGTAGCCGCGCATCGGGTAGAGATGGGTTTTTTCAAGCGCCTCTTTGCGGCAAAAAACAAAGGCGCAGCCCGC
>JAIRPM010000074.1 GCA_031257075.1 Spirochaetaceae bacterium | reverse complement strand
AGCGGGATAATATTGAAGCCGTCATTGTCAAGATTTTGAATAAGCGCTTCGCCTGCCGTACGTACATCATTTTCAAATACACTTAGCCGCATCTGCCACAAAAGGCTGTCCCTCAGAGTTTCAGGATGCGCAGGCGCCCCTTCAATAAAAGAACTGGTATCACCAGTCAAGAGGCCGGCGTATCCCGCATCGGAAACATCGTCAAAGTAATCATCCGTTTCGTTTTCCACTTGAACTATTTCATCCAGAGAAAGTTCCGCGTTGTCTTCCAGCACCTCAAGCACCGGATTGTGTTCAAGTTCCTGCGTTATTCTCTGCCTAATATCAAGAAGGGGCAGTTGGAGGATATCAAGCGAGCGCGTCTGCTGGAGAGACAACTTCTGGCTTTGCTTAAGTTCCTGAGCAAGCACGGCTCCTGGCTGCTGCGGCATAACTAATTATACCTGTTTATGGCAAAAATAACACTACAGAGCGGAGGACATCTGGCGTTGCCTTGGGGCTACCCTTAACATTGATGTTTTTATTGGCAATAATAAAAATATGTTCATACTTCCGGCAGTTGTCATTTTTTTTGCTGTTATCTGTATAATGTTTGGCGCATGGTTAATTTTTCCTAAAATCAAATCCGGGCGGTTGAACAGAGGCACCTTCAGGTCAAAGAACGAAGAAGACAGGTTAAAACAAGCCAACAAACGGCTTGAAAAAAACCCGAACGATCCCGAAGCCCTTTCCTATATTGGCGAGGTTTTTTACAAAAAAGGCGCTTGGGAACAAGTTTTGGATGTCTACCGCCGGCTTTCCGGGCTGCCAAGCGGAACGCGGGGCGTAGATGAAGTGGCGGTAAATGTCCGCGCCGCCGAAGCCTGTGTTAAACTGGGGCAGACTGAAGATGCTTACAAATACCTTGTTGTCGCCCGCGCCCTGGATAACAACAACTTTGAAGTCTGCTACCAACTTGGTTCGCTGGAATTTTTACGCAAAAACTATGAAAAAGCCGTTCAAATCCTTCAACAGGTGCGCAATATGCGCCCCGAGTATGCGCCCGCCGTGCGGACGCTGGGGCATGCGCTTTTCCGCTTAAAAAAAACACGCGAAGCTATGCAGTACATCAGGCAGTCGATAGATATGGCGCCCAATGACAAAGAATCACTTATAACGCTGGCGCAATGCTATTGCGAAGCAAATCAAAACGAGCAGGCTCTGCGCATTTACCAGCACCTGCGGCCTGACCCTGTATGGGGGGCGGAAGCCTGCCTTGCCTCGGGACGCATCAATGCCGAAGGCCGGCAGGATACGGAAGCGATTTCCGATTTTGAAATTGGATTAAAACACAAAGATATCCCGCAGGATACTGAAATTGAACTTCACTATCAACTTGCAAATGCCTATATCAGAACGCAAAACATAGGAAAAGCACTGCCCCATCTGAATGAAGTAGCGTCAAAAAAAGAAGACTACAAAGATACTTCCGAACTCATTGTCCGTTATCAAGAGTTATGCGTAAATCAAAATCTGCAACTATATACGATAGCCCCATCGGCTGATTTTATGGGTTTATGCCGGCGTATAGTACTGAGCTATTTTCCTAAAGCGCGCGTAAAAATTGCCCGCGCTTTGATGCAGGCAAATGATTGGGCTGATATTGTTGCCGAAGTCGATACGCCCAAATGGTCGGATGTAGTAATGTTCCGTTTTATCCGCACACAAGGAAGCATCGGCGAACTTGTTGTCCGGGATTTTCATTCTCACTTAAAAGAAGCCAAAGCGGGAAAAGGCATTTGTATGGGAGTAGGCACTTACAGCGACGAATCTAAACGTTTTACTGAAGCCCGCCTTATCGATTTGATAGACAAACCGCGTCTTACCGCTATTTTGAACAACCTTGACATGAAACAGCCCTCGGCATAGTTGACACCTCCCGCAATGTCCGATAGACGGATTCTAACTATTCCTTCTTTGCGCCGGCATTACCGCGTTGGAATTCATTTTTCCACAGTATAAAACGGACAGAAAGATAACCGGCAAAAACACCCGCCGCCCCTCCAAGCGTGTCGGCAAGCCAATCGAGGGCGGACACTTCGCGGCCCGGCACAAAAGACTGATGCAGTTCATCAAGAGCGCCATATACGGAAACCGCAAAAAAGGTAACCAGCGCATTGCGAAAGCCGCGCGCGCGCCAGCCGGACGGATTCCACCACCAGCACCATGCGCCGGCAAGCCCGGCAAAACAGATGAAATGTATCACTTTGTCTGATACATCGACGACCGGCACAGTTATAACAGACCGCGATGAAAGATAGATACTTGTAAGCAGAATAACCGGCCCCGGAATACGCAACAAAACAGAGTATTTATTTTTTGCCAGTAAATATAATTTATTTTTCATATTTTACATTTCCCCGGTAAACGGCGAAAGTGAAAGCGGCGGTTCATGGTAGATTTGAAGCCCCCCCGTACCAATCCGCGTCCGGTATAATTTTATTATCCCATCTTCGGCGCGTTCAACACGGTATGTTTCACGGTTAACAAGCGGATATGCCGCCGTTTTGTTTTTGTTATTCACAGGCGCAATTCTTGGAATAAACTCAAGGATTTCCTCGCCTTCCAGCGCAAAAAAAGCATAATTCCCCGATTCATGCACAGTGCCGTTTGTTAATTCAAATTCGCCCCGGGGGAAAAATTTAAGATTTCCCCAAACACAAGTATACGCAGAATCGGTAAACGCCGGCACTTCCTTTGACGGTTTTTCCCGTGCTATCGCGGTTGCCCGGCGGTATGAACCGTCCCAAGGAGCGTTTATTTGTATCCTCATCCGCACATCTTCAAAAACACGCACTCTGATGCTGTCGATAGATTCAAGTTCGATATCAATGATACGGTTCATAGTCGGAACCGATATATTTTGGCTTGAAATATATATGCCAAAGCGTGTCGCACTGGAGTTCCTCCATGTATATACCTGCTGTGTAGCGTCACTATAAAAAATAATTTCACGGTTTACCGTATCAATATAAATATACTGTTCGTTGTCTACCGTTCCGCTCATACTTACATGGTACCACAAGCCTTCGGCAAAGCGTTCAAACTGCGCCGCGCTGCCGCCGAGTACATTGCGCAAAGTTCGTTCTTCTATCCGCGCGCCGGGCAGTTTCACCGTTTTTGAGCGCTCATAAATGCCTTTTTCGCTGTTATAGACATAGTTTGTTTCGATTTGGTCTAAACTGTTACCGGAATCGGAATCGCGCGAACGCACTAGAATTGTATAACTTGCGCCGTTTGCCATGCCCTGCCGGTAAGCGACCGAACGTTCTATTTCTTCGATAGATATGCTGCCATCGGCAGCAATTTCAGCAAGTTTGCTTATATATGCCTTGCCATTTACATTTGCGCTCCACGAAAATACCGACAGTGTTTTTTCTTCGCTTTCGTTTATGCCGGTAATTAGAATGCAGTTTTTGTGATTCCCTATTAAATCCTGCGTATATATGGCAAGCGTACCCGGCCTTGTTACCAGAATTTTTTCGTTTGTCAAACGTATATATTTACGGTCAATCTCGTTATATTCAATAAAAGTTACATACATTGACGGCTCTGCCTGCCCCTGCGCAAAAGCACGGTATGCTATAATTTGTTCTTCACTTCCATCAGCATCAAAATCTCCTGAAAGGACACTTGTAACCAATTCGCTGTCTTCCATCGTTATGCGCGGTTCCTCACCAGCTTTGAGCGTGCGCAGGCTTGAAAAATCAAAATCGTCATAAAAAAAAGTATCGGTTTTATTTTTCTTTGCTTTGTTCCGTTGTATATTATTTTTAAATATTCGCGGCAAAATAAGCAAAGCAGAAATAGCAAGCAAGGCGGCGGCAAATCCCGCAATGGTAATAATTTTTGTAATCCGTTTCATTTATTGCTGGTAAACCTCATTTTTTATTCAGGGCTCAAAACGCCCTTCTACCGGTATACGTACTAAATTGATATAATGACCGGGATAGCGTATTCTGAAACGGTTAAACGAATTTTCAGAAGCGCTTTCAAAAAGCGTAACATGAAATACGCCCGCGTCATCAAAATAGGGAATAAATACCGCAATGTGAAAATACTGGCGCATACGAGGGCGCGGCCCTAAGTCGTTATTTATAGCGCCCAGATATATATATCCCGGCTCATCTATCGCAAGCGTGTAAAGAAGCGGCCCTAGCCCTTCGATGCCAAATCCCGCTTCACTTAAAAAACCGGGATAAAAACGATTGGCGCTTGCGTGTCCCGCGCGGGTAATAATCGTACTAAAAGGCGCTTGGCGCACTTCTATTTCATCGAGCGCGGCGAAAGATTCCCCTTTGAACGCGCGCCCGGCCGCCGCGGCTAAATTCCTCACCCAATCCAGCCCAAAATAAGGGTCGCGAAGAGATTCATAGATGTCGGTATAATTGCTGCCCCGCCCACCAACAGGCGTTTTTAAGGCATTTATATCCAAACGGCTGCCGGTAACCGGCTTGAGAATGCCGTCAACAACCCATTTAGAATAGCCGGAACAGTTAAGGCCGGCATCTTTGCCCATAGGTTCACCCGTTTTGATAAACACATATTCCCCGTTTTTGTTGATAGCGCCGTCATCCTCATAACGAAGATTTTCGGTATACCGCCGGATATTCCGGGCCAGGCTGCGCGCATCGCGGTAATTATCCGGTTTTGGTTCAAAATAATGAAGAGGGGCGCCGGCCAAACCGGCGATAATGTCCGGTAATGGTTTTACAAGTATGCTTTCAAAACTACCCGGTATCGCCCATTCGCTGGAAATATAGGCATCATAAATTACAATATCCGCAAAACTTTTATTATGGTTGAACGGCCGGAACTGGATAAATGTATAAGGGTCGCTGCGAGGAAAAAACCGCAGCCGCACCGGTTCGCCTTTGTGAGTGCGCGTATAAGCCCATGAACCGGCGTTCCAGCCGGAAAACACGCCGTTTTCTTCACGGGCAAGCGATACGGTAAAATCGTTTGCGCCATAAAGAATTTTTATTTCCACCCGCGCTCCGTCCGCCAGCGTCGCGATAAATTTTTTGTTGGCCATAACCCTGCCGGGCGCTTCGGAAAACCAGTCTGCCTCAATTTGCCGCCTAAGCGCGGAATCGTCAGCTATAGAAGAAAGGCCTCCTTGTGCCGCATCGGCAAAGCGCGGCGCGAACAAAGCCCCCGCCACGCACAATCCGGTCAAAAATGCTTTTAATTTTTGCCTAACGTTGAACATTGGTACTATTTTCGGTTTTTTGGCCGCAAAAAGCAAGCGTATGCCAAAAACCTGCCGCTTCCGCAAACAATCTGTGCCGGCCCGGTGTTAGCCGGCGGCCGGCACAGGCCGGTTACTTGCCTATTTCCGACCAGATTTTATCGCGTAGTTCGATAAAGCCTAGTTCCGCGTAGGCGG
>JAIRPM010000174.1 GCA_031257075.1 Spirochaetaceae bacterium | reverse complement strand
CGGGCAAGCACAGCGCGTTTTACGCCGGAGGCCGCAAGCAATTCGCATGAAGCTGCCGATGATATATTCATTTGTGTTGACGCATGAAGCGTAAGCGCTGGGAAAAAATTACGCGCCATAGCAAGCACACCAAGGTCTTGTACGATTATGGCATCAGGGCCAGTGTCCGCAAGATATTTTAACAATTGATACATACGGTCTGTTTCACGTTCTATAAAAACAGTGTTGACCGCAACGTATACCTTTTTGCCTAATTTGTGCGCGGCGCGGAGCGCTCCTTCAAATTGCGCGTAGGCAAAATTAGCGCCGCGCAGGCGCGCGTTAAAATTTTTCAGTCCTAGATACACCGCATCCGCGCCCTCACTCAATGCAGCGGTAAGCGCTTCCGGGCTGCCGGCCGGTGCCAGCAATTCTGGTATGTTTATGGAAGAATTCATCACGAAGTTGTGTTTCCAGCCCTGTCCGGTGGTGTATGATGATACATAAACGTTACATAGTTGCGCCGCGATTCAACAAGTTCGCCAAGTTCACGGAGCATCTGCCGGTCGGCTTTTTCGGCAATAGGAAACACATATTTTGCGGTTTCTTCAGTATAGCGTTTTACAAATTCTATATTATTAACAAATCCGAGTGAAATCATATTGGAAATGCGGTCGGCGGTTTTGAGCAGCAGGGCGCGTTCGGAACCTTTTTCTAAAATTCGCGTTAAAAAATCGGCTTTTGTTTCACCGGGCAGCCGGCTTACTTCTATAACCAGTTCGAACACCTGCGGGCTTTCATAATCAACAGTCAGAAGGTGATTGCGATTGAAATTCGGCAAGTCTTCGATGAGGTCATGAACAACAGCGGCTTTAAGCAATACCGAATCGATGTAGGCATAATCTATCAGTATAGCCATTGTGTCCATCTGATGCCGGAACATATTACCGCCGGCTTCGCGGGATTTACCAATAAGCGCAGTCGCCAATTGGATATACGGCGAAAGGTAGAATTCCTTTAAAAACTTCGTTCTTTCGTTGTCCATACGCCCGCCCTGTTTATGGAGATAATGAGACTCGAACTCACGACATCCAGCTTGCAAAGCTGGCGCTCTAGCCAACTGAGCTATATCCCCAACTGCTGAAAACAGGCCCAAAACACATCAAGCGTTTCTTGAAAATTGCCTTCCCAGCGTTTCCAGTATAAAGAACACAGGAAAAAGCGTCAATCTACTCCGCTTCTTTTTCTTTCGATTTGAGAATGTCAGCCAACGTAAATGTGCCGACATCATCGGCTTCATTACCTGTCATATAGCGGGACATTTCGTCTTTCTGCAACTTTTTGTGGTAATCTCTGATGCTGAAAGCCGCCTTTTGTTTTTCGGGTGAAAGCTCGACCACTACAGCCTTTATTTTATCACCGGCATTGAACTTTTTAAGCGCTTCATCAGGGTTGTCATCTTTATTTTCGCTTAAATTGTTTTTGTGGATAAGGCCTTCGATGCCGCCGGGAACACGTACAAAAATACCAAAGTCAGTAATGCTGGCAACCTCGCCTTCGACTGGCGAACCAATTTGATACGCGGACGCAAAACTCTGCCATGGGTTGTCGGTAAGCTGCTTTACCCCCAATTTTATGTGCTTGTTCTTTATATCGCATACGGTAACCATTACTTCGATTTCTTCGCCTTCTTTGAGTTCGCTCTGCGGATGCTTTATTTTTTTTGTCCACGAAAGGTCGTCCGCATGCAGGAACCCGTCAATCCCTTCTTCCAGTTCAATAAAAGCGCCGGTATTGGTAACTTTTACAATTTTGCGTGTTAGACGAGTGCCGATGGGGTATCTCTGTTCCATTTCTGACCACGGATTTTTGCTCGTTTGCTTCAGGCCGAGTGAAACACGCCCTGCCGGTATATCATAGCCCAGTATCATACAGGTAATCTCATCACCGGGCGCGAGAATGTCGCTGGGTTTTTGGACCTTTTTAATCCATGAAAAATCGGAAATATGAGCCAGCCCTTCGATGCCTTCTTCAAGTTCGACAAACGCACCGAATTCGGCCAACTTTGTTACTTTGCCTTTTACAATATCGTTGACATGATATTTATCCTCAAAATGAATCCATGGGTCATCGGTAAAATGTTTCAGCGACAAATTGATACGGCCGTCATCGCGGTCGATACGCAGCACTTTTACCTTTATGTGCTGCCCTTTTTTGACAACATCACGAGGGCGTGTTATATGCCCCCAACTCATTTCGTTGACATGAAGCAGGCCGTCAAAACCGCCCAAGTCGATGAAAGCGCCGAAAGATGTAAAACTTTTTACAACGCCGTCTACCTCGCTCCCGACCGGCACCTGTTCAAAGAACGTATTGCGTTTTTTGGCGCTTTCTTCTTCCAGATAGCGCCGCCGGGTGGCAATAATATTGATTTTGCCATCCGAATAGAGCCGTTCGATAATGACATCGACCGTTTTGCCTATCCATTTTTCCGGCTTGTCAACACGGACAATATCCACTTGGCTTATCGGCAAAAAGGCTTCCACTTCAGGGTTTAGCCGGATGCTCAAACCGCCTTTCACGGCCTTTTCAACAACCCCCTGAATCGGCGTTTTGTTTTGGAAAGAATGTCGAAGATTTTTCCAAAAAATCTTCTCATCCGCTTTTTGTTTGGAAATAATGACTTCACCGTATTTGTTCTCTTTCGCAATAAGAACAACGGTAACTTTATCACCGATTTGAGGCAGTTCGGGAAATTCCGATACGGGAATACGCCCTTCCGATTTGTAACCTACATCAACAAAGACCTGGTCTTTGGTGATTTGAACAACAGTCCCGTCAACGAGTTGCCCCTCCTCAAGTTGCTCAAGTTGTTTTAAATACTCCTCTTGCAGATTCATCTGCGTTTCATCAGAAGTAATTTCATTTTTTGAGGATTCTTTCAGGCCCATGCTTCTTTCCTTGTTTTTTATGGCTTTCATCACTATACTGCAAACATTATCTACTGTCAAGAGGGAAGTGTCAAGTCTCTCTACGCCAGGGGCAAGAGAGAGGCTGCCTTCCGCCTTGTTTTTGTCAATGGCATCCCGTTCTTCAATACCGCGCTTAATTTCTTCAAAACTAAGACTTGAAACGCCCTGAGCCATACGCCTTTGAGCCCTGACTTCGGGTGCCGCATCCAAGTAGAAACGGAATTCAGCATCGGGAAAAACTACCGTGGTCATGTCACGGCCCTCTACCACAATGTTTTTATATTTGGACAAACGCCTAATGATATTGTTGACAATACGACGGATAGGTACAATAGAAGAAAAGGCGGCAACTTTGGCGTCTATCGCGTCACTGTGCAGCCGCGCCGTTACGTCTATACCGTCCAGAATGACATTTTCACCTGAGTAATCAATTTTTGCTTTGCGGGCAGCGGCGACAGCGGATTTTTCGTCTGTAGTGTCCCCATTGTGTTCAAGGCAGTAAAGAACAAGCGCTCGGTAAAGATTTCCTGAATTTACAAAGATGAAGTGTAATTTTTCCGCAAGCAATTTTGCTATGGTGCTCTTACCGGAGCCGGCAGGCCCATCCATTGCAATGACCATAACGCTAGTGTAATCAAGACGTTTAATTTAGGGAAGGGGGTGTCAACCTTGTATCATTTCTTTCGTTACACCCCTGCTGTCGCGCAAAGCCTGCTATGACCGCCACCATACTGCTTCCCTCTGTAGCCGTTTTTGAGGGTAATGGGGCCTTGAAGGTTGCCGGCATAAAAGGCCCGGCGGCACCGGTATGCCGTTTCCCGGCTCATATTTTTTAGTGTAATGCGCTCTTGACTATTTGAGTGTTTTACCCTATATTACAACTGATAATCATTACTACTATGAAAGGAGGCCTTATGGAGCGGCGAAAAACAAAACAGCGTGATTCGGTATTTGACGCGGTAATGAAATTAAACCATCCAACCGCGCAGGAATTATATGACTACATTGTACAGCAAAAAAAGACAGGGCCGTTTAGTAAAAAAATCAGTATGGGAACGGTTTACCGTAATCTTCAAATTCTGGAAGAAACCGGTAAATTAACGCCGGTCTATTCCGACCCGCTGGTTGTACACTATGACGCGCGGCTCGACCCTCATTACCATGTGCAGTGCAAAAAATGCGGCTCCGTTTATGATATGCCGATGGATTACTTGAACGCATTGAATAAAATGGCGCAAGAAACCTGCAACTGGACTGTTGAAAGCCACAGCCTCGCGTTTATGGGTGTTTGCCCGGATTGCCTTCAAACAACAAATTAACTTCTTTGAATACAGTGGATTCGGCTGAATTTACCGGCTTTTCTTTGTCAGAAGGCCGGTAACTCTGATAATTATCATCAGAAAAGCGGCGGCAAGGCAGAGATATGGCAGCCAATCGCCATAACGGGTGTAAAAGGTTTCGTTTGTAGATAAAGGAACGTCAACCGTAAGCGTAGTCTGCTTAAAAGGTTCGGCCATCGCAAGAATGCGCCCGTTAGAATCTATAGCGCAGGTTTGCCCTGAACAAGCGGCGCGGACCACCGGCCGGCTGTTTTCTACGGCGCGGAAGACGGACATCGCCAAGTGCTGCATTTGACAGGGCAGCGAATTCCCCCACGAATCGTTGGTCATATTGACCAGCACCTGCGCCCCGCGCCGTGTAAGGCCGCGTGATAAATAGCCAAAACCGTCTTCAAAACAAATAAGCGCGGCAAAGCGAAAACCGTCCGCGTCAAAGATTACGTTTTCCGTTCCCGCTTCCCAAAAGTTAAACCCGGCCTTGACGAGCATAGCGTGCAAAAAAGGCAATTGTTTTTTGTACGGAAAATGTTCGGCAAAAGGGACAAGGCGCTGTTTGCGATACACGCCTGC
>JAIRPM010000109.1 GCA_031257075.1 Spirochaetaceae bacterium | reverse complement strand
CAACTTCGCCTTCAGAAAAAACGATGTGCCGGCTGTCCAGATTACCGAAGTAGTAATCCGAAAGCGTTTTTTCCGCGCCAAGCGCAAGGTCAACAGGCAGCCAGCCATAATTTTCAAGGTAGAATTGTGCCCAACTGTGGGGTGCGCCTTTGTTCTCATTATCAATAAGGATACCGGCTGCCGGGCGCGCGCTAATTCCGCTTGCGCGGCAAAGGGCGCAAAAAAGGAGCGCGGCGCTGTAAGCGTCCGCTTTTTTCGACTGAAGCGCGTTAAGAGCGCCGCCGGTTTTTTCGGGCGTTATACGGTATGCGCCGCTGGTAATCGCGTTGTAAATAAGGCGCGCTTTGCGGTAGGGATGTGATTCCGTTCCCGTTAGCCTGGCCGCTTCAGCGCGAATTACCGCGTCATTTGAAGGGATAAGCGGGCTTTCTTCCCGGTAAATTTTTTCGTAGCCGGAAGGCGGCGTGGCGGACGCGAGAGCAGGGTCAAGAGTTGTTTCAAAAGCCGCGCTTTCCACCGTTGCTTCAACAGACAATTTTCTTTTTTCCCAGCTTTTTAGGTTGGAAAATTTGAAAAGCGAAAGGCCATGATGATTTTCTAAAAAGGGAGCCGAATTGTAGTTTATTTCACGCAGGCGCTGGGACGGCGTAGTAAGGGGGCAAGGCATCCAAATATAGAGGTCGCCGCCGGCAGACTCCTCAACTTGTATATCAACCGAATAACTGAGCCTGTAAAGGCGTCTGCCGCGGATTTGTTTCGTCCCGCCCTGATAACGGACATTGAGAGGGAACGGGGCGCTTTCGCCTTTTTCCGTAAAAACGCTGACAAGGCCGTTTATAGCGCCATCCGGGATGCGTACAACAATTTCCCGTTCTTTCCACGATTCATAGTCCGATTCATTTGCTTGAATAAAAAGAGGAGACGGTAAACCATTGCTGTTTTCATTCCATGTGTTAAAGCGCACTCCGGCCGTCCGGGTTTTCCGGGTTTCACCGAAACCGTTTCCCTGTATGGTGATAGGCTGCCCGGCATATCCGGCATTCGGTTTGATGGTAATAATTGACGGCCTGCCCGGATTGGTGCCGTGTACGGCGCGCGGCACGCCAGAACTTGCAAGAAAAATCACCGGGTTGCTTTTGACATTGTTTTTGTGAACATAAATCAGCCCGGAATCGCCAAATTCGGGCAAACGCAGGGTTATTTCGCCGGCTGCCCACTTGCGGTACGAAGACACCGTAGGCTTAACACCCGCTATGGTAACGTATGATTCACCGCGCTGGCTGCCAAAGCCTTCACCGTATATTGTAATATCATCGCCGGTATCCGCGATTTCCGGGTCAAGGCGTGTTATTACGGGTTTTTCTTTGGTACAGGCGCATAAGAGGATAACAAAGCAAGAAAGGGCAAAGATATTATTCCGCATCGGGTTCCGGTTCAGAGCGTGGGGGAACCGGCCGGCGTTCAAAGTTAGGATTGGGGGAATACGGTTTCATATTCAAACAAATTTCCACCTGGGCATCGTCTTTTGTCTCACGCCCCAGCGGGAAGAAATAGACTTGTTCGCCAAATTCAATGGGAATAGTTTTAATAATAGTTTCGTAACGGATTCCGCCGCCCGGAAGTTCAGACCAAACCTGCCCCTGCGCGACAAGAATTACTTCGCCCGTCCGCCGTATATGGGGGGTAAACTGCACAACGCAAGCAATGTTGCCGCCTATTACTTTAATACCAACCGGCCGGCCCGGCAAAGTAACTTTTGACCCGTCCGAAATAAGATTTTCGCCGCCGGAACTATCGCGCATCCGTGCCGTAACATGGAGTACCAAAGCGCGTTCCTCAAGCATAGGCGGAAAATCTTCATTGGGTGGGGGCAGGGCAGGCTCCTGCATAGGCGCCGCCGTGTGCCGGCTGCCCGGAGGAGGCATAGGCCGGCGCCGTTCATTGCCGGGCGGTCGCGGCTGCTCTTGGGCAAAGACTCCGCCCAATGCCGCGCACATAAGCGCTGAAAGACAAACTAATTCTTTTACCGGAATCATAGTTTCCTTACGCATCGCTAGTTTTCCGCTCTCTTTGCATAATCAACGGCGCGAATGATGGCCGGTTTGCCTGAACTATTATACTGCCGTTTTTCAGGCAGTTTGATAATAATCACATTATTAGAATCATCGTCTTCGAGCAATTTGAAGATAGAGTTCATGCCGGAAATTTGGCCGCCCGCGCTCGCCGGAACTTCAAAATCGAAAGGGTCGATTTGTTCGATTCCAGCCGCCGGTGAAACCGCGGACACCTCACGCTCTTCGGTAAGCGCGGAAGTAGGCGGAAGGTTGACCGCGACAGGCAGTATTTGCTGTTTGCCGGACTGTGCCGGCTGGAACAACAACACTGCGGCAAAGAGCGCTGCCGCCGCCGCCGCAAAAGGAAGCGGCACCTTAATACTCCGCCGCCAAAACGAGGCCTTCGTGAAACGGTCAAGGGGGCGTTTTCCGAAGGCTTCGTGTTCGCGGCGGAAAAATATAGTTTCCTCGTTTTGACCGGTTTTTTCGCTTTCGTCAAACCCGCGGACACCACTAAGTTTTTCCCATACCCGTGCCTGCGCCGTTTCCAAGCCGGCTAAAGGGGCATCCGCGCCGCGGATAGATGCTCCAAAACGCCGGTAGTTTTCAATGGTTTTTTTACACTCCGGGCAGGAATCAAGATGGATTTCCAACTTTTCCTTCCATGGGGAAGGCAATTCATTGTCAAAGTAAACGGACAATAATTTTTTATCGGGACACATATTACACCCCTATCTTTTGCTCCAAAAGGCAGTGCAATTTTTCGCGCGCTCTAAACACACGAATTTTCACATTGCCTTCGCTTATTCCTAATATACGGCCGATTTCTTTGTAAGAGAGGCCGCTATTTTCAGTTAAAATCAATATTACTCTCATAGTTTCAGGAAGAGCGTCTAATGCCACGTTAACCTCATTCGCGGTTTCTTTGCGAACAAGGTCATCTTCGCCGGTCGGCGTTACCCGCGTATCTTCGCGGAATGCCTTTTGATAGACCTGCCGTTCCCGTTCCTTGCGCTTGGCGTAATTAAGCGCCGCGTTTTTTACGACCCGTATCAGCCAAAATTTCGCGTCGTCAATACTTGGGAAGACCATGTTTTTTTCGAACACCTTAAAAAAAGCGTCTTGACAAAGGTCTTCCGCCGCCTCAGCGCTCCGCGTTACACCGAATGCCACGCGGTATAGGATGGGAAACACCGTATCATATAATTTTTTAAAATCTTTTGGCGGCATTTTGCCATCCTGTTGAATAAAACCAGATAAAAAGGAACTGGTTACAGGGAAAAACCATACCAAACCTCTTTATCGCTAATGGTAATTTTTGCAGGCGCTGATAAGCATTCGGGCAAAAGCGGGACGGTCTATATCAAGGCAAACTGAAACATTGGGTTTAGCATCGCTCCATGAACGGATATCGGCAAGGGTCATACCTGTTGTATGAGCGCCCTTTGTTTCAATATCTACGCGCATATCCCGCATAGTAAAGAGTTCCGGCGCGGCAACAGCGGCAACAGCGCAAGGATCGTGCATAGGAGCGCCCGGAAAACCCTGCGCGGCATGGTACTTGTAGTAAAAATCAATAAGTTCGGCGACCATGCGCGGAACAGGCCCCTGCAGCGCGCGAATGGATTCTAATTCTTCCGGCAGAATAAGAGCCTTGTGGGTAACATCCAGGCCACTCATTGTAATAGGAACGCCGGAACGGAACACAATGTCCGCCGCTTCGGGGTCTACCAATATATTGAATTCTGCCGCCGCCGACCAATTCCCGCCTGCCATAACACTGCCGCCCATAAGAGAAATTCGCGCGATGTTGCGTTTTACCTCAGGGTAGGCGGTAAAGAGAATACCGATATTGGTAAGCGGGCCGGTAGGTATCAGTGTAACCGGCTGGCGGCTTTGCAGAATAATGTCGCGGGAAAGTTCCCAAGCGGGCATGGGCAGTTCTTCCCAAGGCGGGTCGGGAAGGTTTGGCCCGTCAAGCCCGCTTTCGCCGTGTACCTCGGCGGCTATTTCTAAATCACGGAACATAGGTTTATCCGCGCCCGCCGCAACCGGCGGCTGTTTGCCAAGGCAGCAAAGCACTTTCTTTGCGTTTCGTAAGGTTTTGGCAAGCGTTTGATTTCCGCCCGTAACAGTTACCGCCTTTATATCGAGTTTTTCGGTTGCGAACGCGAGTACAAGCGCTATGGCATCGTCATGACCGGGGTCGCAGTCAATAATTACAGGTATCTTTTGCATAGACAGCCATTATAAAGCACTTCCGGCGTAACAATCAAGACATCGGCGCTTATAATGGTGTTTTCAGCCCTGGTTGCCGGGCTGCGGGAATTATAAACGGAATACATCCGAACGGGAACGGACGGTGGAGGAAAGCGGGCTGGACTTACCGCATTCAAGATACCGGTAAGCAAGACCGGCAATCATCGCGCCATTATCGCCGCAAAGTTCCGCCGGAGGGCACACACATTGCAGGCCTGTACAAGATGCCAAGCGTTCGCGTAAAAAAGAATTTGCGGCAACCCCCCCGCCGGTAACTATTACCGAAATACCGGTGTCTTCAACAGCGCGAAACACGGCGCAAAGCAATATGTCCACAGCTGTTTTTTGAAATGAAGCGGCTATGTCGGCTTTGAAATTATCATTTAGCATGCCGGGCGGGACAGAGGCTTCTTCCGCGCTGTATTTGCGCGTAAAGAGGCGCAGTTGGTTAATGACCGCTGTTTTAAGCCCTGAATACGAAACATTATAGCGTTGTTCGTTGCTTTTTAGGCGGGGCTGCGGGAAGCGGAAGGCTTCCGGGTCGCCGTGTTTGGCAAGTTCGTCAATATACTTGCCTCCCGGATAACCAAGGCCGTAGTGCCGCGCTACCTTATCAAAAGCCTCGCCCGCCGCGTCATCTATCGTAGAACCGAGGATGCTAACGTTGTCAAAATCGTTGACACGGCAAATAATAGTATGCCCGCCCGAAACAAGAAGCCCTAGAAAAGGATAAGGCGTAGGTTGGGCAGGCTCTATACCGGACAGCCTTGAGGCATACAAATGCGCCAGTATATGGTCGCAGGAAACAAAAGGAATTTTACGCGCCCATGCAAAGGCTTTAGCAAACGTATGGCCTACAAGAAGCGAACCGGTGAGGCCGGGCCGGGCAGTCGCGGCTACTGCGCAAACAGATGCGGGTGTTATCTCCGCTTCAAGCAGAGAACGGCGGACAACGCCAAGTATCCATTCGATGTGTTTGCGGCTGGCAATTTCAGGGACAACGCCCGCATATTGTTCATGAAACGGGATTTGTGTCAGAATGACGTTGGAAAGAATATGTTCACCGTCTTCTACCACGGCAACGGCGCATTCATCACATGAACTTTCAATCCCAAGTACACGGCAGCCATATTCCTTGTCTATAAACGGTTTTTTCATCGCAATCTCACGTAAAAAGTATAAATGAGCGGGCGCTTGCTAAAAAGAGGCTTGCCGCAGCCGCAAAATACCGCGCGTTGACAGCGGCATTTCCTTTCCGTATAATTGGTGTTGTTCTTATGAAAAAACGCCTTATTACATCGGCATTGCCGTATGTCAACAATGTGCCCCATTTGGGCAATATAACGCAGGTGCTTAGCGCGGACGGCTTTGCCCGTTTTTGCAGGCTTGCCGGTTACGAGACGCTCTATGTGTGCGGCACGGACGAGTACGGCACCGCGACCGAAACCAAGGCAGCCGAAGAGGGGATAA